>DASPPQ010000155.1:0-3918 GCA_035625415.1 Thermodesulfobacteriota bacterium | reverse complement strand
ATTGCCATACTCATCATGTGGAGATAAAGGCAGACTCGACAAAAGATTGGTCCCCATATGGCAATCATAGGAAAGATCGATCTTGGAGAAGAATGCGTTAATCTCCTACAATAAATCTGGGCTTCTTTGAAATGGCCTATCCCTCGATCTATTTCGGAGGCTTGTCATTCTTGGTCGAGATTACGTATAGCTATCAATCGAATTAAGCAAATTATTCTATCCCTTCGATTCTTGGCCTGGTTTCCACTCAAGACAGGTCTTTAGGGGGGGGAAACACGGGGTTAACACCCTTTTTGTGGATGTCTTACATGTTGGAAAAAGGGAGAGGGGTCTTTGCATCCATGATGAAATTCTACTGGAAGCTCCTATTGAAGCGACGGATGAAGTGGCTCTTATTCTGAAAGAAACAATGGAGGAAGCTGGAAAGAGTTTTTTAAAATTGTCTCGGTAGACGCTCAGATGGTTACTGCGAACAGTCGGGAAGAGGATTGATTATAAAGATACATATCCCATTGGACAGCATTTAACCGGTTAAGATAAAAGTTCAAGGTATCTTTATCTTGGCTTGACCAAAAGCAGGATTTTTAAAGTTTTTACATCTGGACCTCTTAAGAATATCAGATATTGCTTTTCCTGCCGGATGCGTGGGATTGCAGGATGCCGGCTTCTTTCGAACCCTCACCTTTTTGTCCTGCCAACGGGGCCGTCAGCATTCAAGCCTTTCAAATATATCTTTAAAAATCGGGACAAGCTCAACGAAAGCCTTTCTCAGGTCCGGGTCAAAGTGGTCAGGACATGTCCTTCCATCGCCCTCGACGATAATTTTCACTGCCACCTCGTGGTCTAAAGAGGACTTGTATGGCCTTCTCCCTCGAAGAGCATCATACTGGTCGACAATATTCATAATTCTTCCTGCCATGGGAATTTCTTCCTCTCTAAGGCCCCGCGGATATCCAGTACCATCCCATCTTTCATGGTGAGTTAGCGCAATCGTTTCCGCCATCCGGAGGTACTTTGATTTCGAATCATGGAGGATATCTGCTCCGATGAGGGTATGGGTCTTTACCAAGGAGAACTCTTCGGGAGTAAGTTTCGTACTCTTCAAAAGGATCTCAAGAGGAATCCCCACCTTGCCTATATCATGCATGGGGCTGGCATAAAGAATTGTCTCCTGGTCTTCTTCTGACCATCCGAGATATTTTGCCATCTGTTGACAGTAACGGCCGACTCTGCGAATATGAGCTGCCGTCTCTTCATCCTTATATTCTGCCACCGTTGTAAGCCTGATGATCGTATCGATATATCCCTCCCGTATCTGCTTTATCTTTTCTTCCACTTCTCTTTTGAGCAACTCGTTATGATGGCTCAGAAAATCCTCGAATTCCTTTATTCTAAGCAGGTTTCTAATCCTTGCGATCAGTTCTGGTCTGTCGATCGGCTTTGTAAGAAAATCGTTTGCACCTGCTGAAATTCCACTAATTCTCAGTTCCCTGTCTATTGACCCGGTGATGAGGATGATGGGGATGTGGTGCGTGGATGGGTCGTCCTTCAACTTCTTGCGAACCTCCAAGCCGTCCATTTCAGGCATCATGACATCGAGCAGCATCAGATCAGGACAGTAGGTTCTTACCTTTTCGATGACCTCTATTCCATTCGTCGCCGTGGTAAACTGGTAGTCCTGTTTTTCCAAGACAGCACTTAAATACTTCCGGAGAACCGGATCATCGTCTGCGATGAGGATTTTTGGCATTCTCTCTTCTCCCAAAGTGCGCTAAATTCGGCAAGGCCGACCCTTCGATTCCCAGGCCCGAGGTTCGCCTTTGGCTCGAGTATTCGATTGAGTTTATGCGGGGGCCTTGGACGCCGCCGATGGGTCAGGATAAAAATCTTTCCTTTCTGGATTCCATAGTCTCAGCGACCGCATTGAGAATTTGAGCCAAATCGAAGGGTTTGGAGATAAAAAAATCGAGGCCATACTCCTCCATTTTGCTTCGATTCCTCTCATCCCCCCATCCCGTAATCATTCCTACAGGTGTCTGAGGACTTATCTCCTTAATCATCCTGCATACCTCCCAGCCTGACATTCCGGGCATTCCCAAATCGGTCAAAACAATATCAAATTTCCCCTCTTTGAACAGTTGAACGCCCTTTTTTCCATCCTCTGCCAGGGTCACTCGATGATCAGCTTGAACCAGAGTCCGAGAAAGGACACTTCGGACAAATTCATCGTCGTCGATCACCAGGATACGAGCTCTCCTTCCCTTTTTGATAGGCTGCGAATCGACTGCTTCTTCTTTTTCATCCTCGCCAATCGGCAAGATGATTGTAAAGGTGGTTCCTTGCCCGACTTTGCTTTCAACTTCGATTTCTCCTCCAAATCTCTTGACGATTCCGTAAGACATACTTAACCCTAGCCCTGTATTGGTGAATGGCTTCGTTGTAAAAAAGGGCTCGAAGATTCTCTTTTTCGCCTCTTCCGGGATTCCAACTCCTGTATCCGAGATCTGAATATGGATATCCCTTCTTTTCTTAAACGTCCGAATTTCAATCTTTCCCCCCTCGTGCATTGCCTCAATCGCATTGAAAATCATGTTCGTGATGACTTCCCTCAACTCCGAATTGGTCCCGGAGGCGAGAGGAATATCTTCAAGATTTGAAACGACTTCAATACTTATTCCCTTGCTTTGGGCCTCGTCTTTCCATTTGGGTTTGGTGATCTCAATCGCATCTTTAATGATGGCGTTGATGTCGACCTTGAAAAGTTCCTTGTGGATCCCTTTCCTCGTGAACTCCTGAAGTCTTCGGACTGTCTGACTGCTATCCTCGGACACCTTTTTGATGATCTTCAAGGTCTCTTTTAATTCCTCATCTTGAGCGGTGTGGAGTAAGAGTTGAGTATTTCCGAGGATAGCCGTTAAGGCATTGTTGAAATCGTGCGCCACCCCGGTAGCCATTTCACCCACCGCCCGCAGCTTCTCAGCCTGGAACAATTGCTCCTCGATCTTTTTCCTATCGGTGATGTCCCGTACAATCCCTCTAAACCCTATTGGTTTGCCCGAGGGGTCTTTTCGTAACGATGCAGAGGCTTCGATATACCTTTTAGTCCCGTCTTTTCTTACGATTTCCCAATTGTGTTCTCTACAGGGTTCCCCTGTTCGGTAAACCCTATTAAAAGCTTGATACACTCTCTTTGCGTTTTCTGAATCTGTGTACTGCCGGTTGTTCATGCCCATCAATTCCTCCCTGGGGTATCCGTATATTCGACACATGGAATCATTAAAAAAGATAAAGTTGCCGGCAAGGTCCACTTCGTAATAACCATCCTCGATGTTTTCAAGAATGGTTCGATATTTCTCCTCACTCTGGCGCAGTGCTTCTTCCGCACGTTTGCGCTCAGTGATATCATAGAACGCTACAACGACACTGTTATCTTCCAAAAAGACCACTCTTATTTCCAGTCTTTTAATCTGGCTATTTTTACAGGTAATGTTGGACTCTCTATCTACAGTCTCTCCTTTCAATCGTTCCTTCTTCCAATTCTCTATCGCCCTTTCCTTATACTTTGAATCTAAGAACGCATTGTTGAACCAGTCTGCAACAGTGGGAACATCCTGAAAGGTATAACCTGTAATGTTCGTAAATTTGGGATTAACGTAGAGACATCGATTGTCCGGGTCCGCCATGAGTATGCCATAAGGAGCGTTGTGAAGGGTTGTAAAAAAGATTTCTCTCTCTTTTTTTAGCAATTCTTCCGCCTGCTTGATCTCGGCCAAAAGTTGTGTATTGGCAATTGCGCCAGCAATCTGATTGCTCACCCTTTCAGCCAGCGTCATATCTGTCTCTGTGTAGGCATTTGGTTTTAATGATCGAATCTGAAGACTTCCTATCACATTATCTTTTGAAGAAATTGGGATTGAC
>DASPPQ010000154.1:0-42088 GCA_035625415.1 Thermodesulfobacteriota bacterium | reverse complement strand
CATGGGAGCAGCCACTGTCGCTCGACTGCACGCGGATCCGACATTCCGCGCCGATCTGGAGGCCGCGAAGGCCGAACTTGCTGCCGTTCGCGCCAAAGGGCTCAAACCTCTGCGCGATTGCACTGCGGAAGCCGCGGCAATGGCCAAGTAACGGCTACTGGCGAGCCTTTCTTCCTCAAGTGTTGTTTTGTGATTCCCTCCCTTAATGCAAGACTTCAAATGCAAATCAATAATCTTTATCTCAATCCTGATTTTTCAGGTATGAGGATTTCCTGGCCTCCGATTTCTTCAAACATTTTCTTGGGAAGGTCTCCAGGGAGGATGATACGGTAGATTTAAAGAATAACCGCAATTTCTATGGTGTGCTCTAATTCACTGACATTCCCTGCCAGTAGTATGATCGGATCATACTGTAAAAAAATATTGGAAAAAGAGGATGTGTAGATTTTTCCAACACCCTTCAGTTCTCATGTCGAATTTTCCAACATATTCTTTCTCAAAAAAATTCTACTAAAATATTTTATCTTATAAATTCAAATACATAAAAATCTTTACATACGATTCTCCTTGGCACCAATTTTGCTGTTACATATTTAAACTTAATAAGAAGGGAGGTGAATTGAATGAAAAAGGCGATTCTGTTTGTGGTCGTGCTGACATTTGTAGCTTTTGTGTCAGGAGCCTTCGCACAGCAAAAGGCCGCCCCGGCCGCACCAGCCACCACCGCACCTGTCAAGATGCAAAAGTTCTGGGGAGCGATTAAGAGTGCGGATGCAATGGCGAAGAGCATCGTCGTTGCCAGTCCGAAAGGGAAGGTTGAGAAAACCTTCATGGTCACCGATGATACAAAGATCACGAAGGGCAAGGAGGCTCTCAAGTTTGAGGATCTGAAGGCTGGAATGCGTGTCGACGTCCATTACAAGATGGAGATGGAAAAGATGGTCGCTGGTGTGATCCACGTGGCCGTCCCAAAGGCTGCTCCGAAGGCTGCCCCGAAAGCTGCAACAACGGGACAGTAATCCAAAAAGCAACTGAGAAATCCCTATCAAAGAGGCACACTTAAATGGTGTGCCTTTTTGATGGCAAATGAGATCCTGTACCTACCAAATTATTACCAAGTAGTCTGGAGAGTCCTATATTATCGAATGCAGGGGAAAGGAGGGTTCAAGTATGGTAAGGCGATTTTACAAGATGGTTCTGTTCTTTAGTCTATGGATGTTCTTGTTTGGCTGCGCGACGCAGCAGATAATGGAGTCACCAGCGCCGCCCGCCTTCAAGCCGATCGACCTCAATCCAATGATAAGATCCGGCCAATATATCCAGAAGGTGAACAATTTCCTGGTAATCCTGGACGCGTCGGGGACTATGAAAGGGGCTGAGTTCGATACAGCCAGTGAAGCCGTCAGGCGCATGATTCTTACGATTCCCGATCTCAGACTCAAATCAGGACTGAGGTCCTTTGGCTTCGCCCTCGGGGACCAAACGTACATGCTCTACGGCATGGCCGACCATGACAAAGCAAAATTTACTGCTGCAATGCCTGCTTTTGCAGGCGAAGGTTCGAGCCCGCTGGGCGATTCGATTATCGCAGCCGGTTCGGATCTGAAGGGAACGACAGGCCAATGTGCACTCATTGTGGTGAGTGATGGCATCCCAACCATCGAACCATCCGTTTTATCGGGTCCCAAAGCTGCAGAAATTGTCAAAAAGCAATACGGAGGAAGGCTATGTATTTACACGGTACATGTAGGGGATAATGCCGATGGAAAAGAGATAATGGACAAAATCGCAAAGGCTGGAGTATGCGGTTTTGCAGTGCGTGCAGGGGAGATCATGTCCCCTGAAGGTATGGCGAACTTTGTGGAAAGGGTTTTCTTAGAAAAGGGAGCACCGCCTCCAGCGCCGCCTCCTCCCGCTCCGAAGCCAGAGCCAGCGCCGCCTCCACCGCCCAAACCAACTCCGCCTCCACCGCCGCCCCCGGCACCGGCACCTCCGAAGGTCATTGACAAGATGACACTGCATGTCCTTTTCGCCTTCGACAAGGCCATTCTTACGGAAGCGGACGTGACGGAACTGCAGAAGGCCGTTACTTTTGTGAAGAAATACCCCGGCGCTAAGATCAGGCTTGACGGATATACTGATAGTATCGGCACAGATGCATACAATATAAAGCTCTCTGAAAGGAGGGCAGAGGCGGTCAAGAACTATCTCATCAAGGAAGCCGGCATTGACAGTTCAAATATCTCGGCGGTTGGACATGGTAAAGCAGATCCTGTAGCGGACAATAAGACTGCGGAAGGAAGAGCTAAGAACAGAAGGGTCGAGGTCTCAATTCTGTCCGATTAGATGTCAGAAGCATCTCGGGGAGGAGCAATGCTCCTCCCTTCCTTCTGAGCGCCTCCGTCGGTGATCCCAGCGTGGTGCTCACTTTCAATCCCTAACCTTCAACTTTAGAGTTATCCTAAATACGATGCAATGATACTACGCACAAAACTAATGAAAAAAGGAGGCAAGGAAATGAAAAAATTATTTTTTGGAACAATCCTTTTAGCGTTGGCAATTGTCGTTCCTATTCCGACAATGGCAGGGGTAAGTATAAACATTGGAATTCCAATTCCCCCCCCGCCGCCTATCCCATTTGCAGCACCTCCACAGGTGATAGCGATGCCCGAGACGAGCGGTGCGTACGTTGATCCTGATATCGATGCAGACCTGTATTTCTGGAATGGTTTCTGGTGGCGTCTGTGGGAAGGCCGTTGGTATCGCTCAGCTTATTATGACCGGGACTGGGTCTACTATGACAATGTTCCAAGTTTCTATTTTAACATAGATCGACATTGGAGAGATTACTATAGAAACCATAATTGGTACGGACACCGCTGGGACTATCAACGGATTCCTTATGAACGACTTCAGAAGAACTGGAAGGGTTGGCAAGCGAGCAAGTCTTGGGGAGGGCAGAAAACCTGGGGGGTTCAGGGATATCCACCTCGAACACAAGCCCACACGCAGGTGTTAAGACAACAGAGACAGCGGGAGTATCAACAGAGGCCCGAAGTTCAGAAGCATCAGGAATATATGCGGCAACAAAGGTCTCAAGCAAAACCTGGCAGAGGGGAGGAAGAACATAGAAAGTAGGTTGACAAAAAGCCTAAAAAAATTGTCGGACTCCGTCTCGGAACCCACGACGGTACTTCTGTTGAGATCTGGTCTAATTGGTCTTTGAGGAACGCGAGAGAAGTTCAAAAATAACTTTACACAATTTGATCACGGGAGGGAAAGGGCAGGGTCATAAATGGTTCTGCCCTTTTATTTATCGAAGTCTTCCTGAGGCTTGCTTTCTATGCGTAATCGTCAGTCTTGAATCTTAGGCAGAGCGATAAGTAGTAGATACTATCCGCATACCCATTTCCGAGGATGTTCTTCCTCAAGTTTTCGATTTTCACTCTTCTATACAACATTTCGGCTGTAAATCAGCAAGAGGGGTCAAACTTACGAGAAAATATTTGTTTGGACTATCAATCTATTATGGAGTATTCTTAAATTGTCGTATCCCCTTGGAATACAGACCAAAGCAAAAAAAGGAGGAAAATAAGAATGCTTAAGAAACTTGTTGTGTTGGCGGTTTTCTTTGTGGCTCTGTGTTTTGCTGGGGGAGGATGTTTCAGGGGCGCATATTATGATGGGCCGTATAGAATCGGCGGGGACTCTTACTATTACAATAATGGTGGGTTTTACACCCATGATGGCAGCGCGTTCCGCTTTCATCATGACGTTCCACGAGACCAGCGAGCATATTACGACGAGCAGCACCGCAAAAATCGAGAACAGTATGATCGCGATTATCCTAAATGGCGGGACCAACATACCGAACACCCGTGGGCATCTCCGAGATAGGAGGATAGGGAGAAACGAGATATTAAACAACTCGTCCCTGATGAAAAAGGAGAAAGGAGTGACGTTATGATCGGGGGAATACTGATAGTGAGTATGATTATCTTGTTCACCGCATTTCCTGCATCAGCCCAGTTGGACCGCATCTACACAGGGCTGGGAGTAGGTGGACAGGGCAGCGGACTCAGCGATGCTAAGATCGGTTCTGGCTTGAAAGAAGCTTTGCATATCGGTACTGAAAATGCCGTCAATTTCACCGGGAAGACAGACGGATACTTTCTCAATCAGGCGATCAAAATCCTGATGCCTGAAAAACTGAGGACTTTTGAAAAAGGTTTGAGGGCAGTAGGCTATGGTCCACAGGTCGACGAATTTGTCTTAAGCATGAATCGGGCGGCTGAGAGGGCGGCTCCTTTCGCCAAACAAATCTTCTGGGACGCCATCGGAGAGATGACATTTGACGATGTGAGAAAAATCCTTTCAGGGCATGAAACAGCAGCGACGGATTATTTCAAAGGTAAGACCACGGACAAGCTTACGGTTGTCTTTAAACCCCCTGTTTCCAATGCCATGAATGAGGTGGGCGTAACCCGCCAATATAAAGAGCTGGTCGGACGCTATGAGACCATCCCGTTTGCCAAGAAGGAGAGTTTTGACCTTGACCACTATGTCGTGACCAAGGCACTCGATGGATTATTCTATATGGTGGGTGAGGAGGAGAAGAAAATCCGAAAAAACCCAGCCGCTCGCACCACCGACCTCTTGAAAGAGGTGTTCGGGAAGTAAACTGGGGTATCTTGAAAGCCAACAAGCAGATAAGAAGGGGGGTTATCCCGATTTTCCCTCCTGTTCCTTCTACCACCCTTTAAATTATCCATATTTCTGCCAGTAATCTTTGGCTTCCAGGGTTATCTTTGCCTGTAAACTTGTTATTCCCAACCCCTCTCCCGAGAACTCTTTCCTGAAGTCCTCAAGGCAAGAATTCACATTGCTATAACAGATTTTCGAATGATAATCGTTAAAAGACAATTTTCACGATTTTATTCTTGATATTGACAATAGATAAGATTTTTGATTTCAATGGATATGCAAGGGTGGGGTTAGCGTTCCCAGAGAATATCACAATGGTCCGGCTCCTGGTTTCAAGAAAAGGGATATTCAGCGGATCGGAACTCCACAATTTTCGTGTTGATTCAGATATTAAAAAAAATCCAAAAGGAGGAAAAGAGATGCTAAAAGAATTCAAAGAGTTCATAATGCGAGGCAATGTGGTGGATATGGCGGTTGGAATTATCATTGGTGCAGCCTTTGGCACCATCATCAGCTCACTTGTTGCAGATGTGATCATGCCGCCGATTGGCCTTCTCCTGGGTAACGTTGACTTCACAAACCTATTTGTCGTCTTAAAGGCAGCAGCAAAGGCACCTCCGCCGTATGAAACCTTGGTGGCTGCTAAGGCTGCAGGGGCAACATCGATCAACTACGGCGTCTTCACCAATACCATCATCACATTCCTCATCGTGGCCTTCGCGGTATTCCTCCTTATCCGGAATATTAACAAACTGAAGCGGGAACAGGAAGCTCCGGCACCCGTCCCAACAACCAAGGAATGCATTTATTGTCTTTCGACGATACCTATTAAGGCGACACGTTGTCCTCACTGTACTTCTGAATTAAAAGGTGCTTAGGCTGAAGTTTTGCTTGAGAGGCGGAATAAAATGAGCAGGAAGGTCACATCCTTAAAGCACCCTCAACCTTTTAGAATTGCAGCAAGGGGTCTCTATCGGAGGAGAACCCAAGAGTGAAATGTCCGAAATGCCACCCGCAACCAAGGAAAAATTTGCTGACCAGTAGGACAAGGTCTAAATTTCAAAAAAAGAAGCAAAGATGAAGGGCACAAAATGAAAGGAGACCGGATAGCCCAACTAAGCCACGGGACGGACCATAACACAGCAATCAAACTATTGAAAGAGCGCCTAGTCAAGATCCCGAACGTCCTGTCCGAACCCCTCCCTGATGTTGAAATCCTTGAGTTCAATCTTGCTGGCCCGGTCCTAGCAGTTCGGCCATACTGCCACAACGACCACTACTGGCAGGTTTATTTCGACACAAACCGACTCATTCGTGAATCGTTCGGGGAAGCGGGCTTCGCTGTTCCGGAAAAGCATCTCGTCGTGCGCAACCGGGTCTAAAATCTGGACAAGCCCTTTTCAAAGAGCAAAGGCGGGGTCACAAAGGAATCTGCCTTTTTATGCTTGCTTTCCATTCGTAATCGCCAACTTTGTAGGTTAGCCTGCGCTGAAGATAAGTAGATACTATGCTCAACGAGTACGGAGGGTTTTTGTGCTACCCTCTCCGATACTCGCAAATAACTCTCCCTCCATTTCTGCTTTCTGAGCGGGGACTTAGGAATAAGTTTCCCAAACCATCACTTCCTTCTTTGAATAACTCAATGGGCTTATTCGCCGAAATTGAGATTCTTTCATTTTGGAGGAGCTCCTGCTGATTATGGAGTGAAATCTTCGGAGGGCATTTTTTGGAAAGAGGTCTACACAGAGGGAGTGGAGATAACCCCTATCTCTTTTCAAAAGAAATCTTCACTCCTTAATGTACCCCATGTTAATCCGAGGCGGGTCTGCCTACCTATTTCTTAGGCAAACAAGGGGTTCATAATGCAATGTTACCTCCGAGACTGTCGAAAAACCCTTTAGTATAGTTAATGGGTGATTTTCGGGGGTCTCATGACCCCTCGCAATTATGAGATCGTTGATTCCCGTTCCCTCTTCGAGGTGGTGAGGCCTATTCCACCGCTGGCCTGGATCCCCATTGCCATCCTGTGGTTCGGCATCGGCATAAAATCCGCGGCCTTTATCATCTTTCTCGGAGCTTTTTTCCCAATTTTCCTGAATACGATTTCTGGAGTCCTATCCATCCATCCCATCCTCATCGAAGCTGCACTAACGTTGCACGCAAAAGAGAAGGATATCTTTCTCAAAGCTTTGCTCCCGGGAGCAGTCCCTTCCATCTTTGTGGGAATGCGAATTGGTATCGGCATTGGATGGATGACCCTTGTTGCCGCCGAATTCACAGGAGTCAGGGAGGGCTACGGGCTGGGCTACATGATCATGACCGCCCGGGATATACAGAGACCAGACGAAATCTTAGCAGGGATGTTAGTCATTGGCGTGATCGGCCTACTGATTGACATCGGCTTGCGGACTGTAGAATCGAGAACGATCCGTTGGAGATAGATGGGATGATCTCTCAGGGCACCTTAACCTCAAAACTCAGGATTCCTTGATTGATATCAAGGTATCCTGGAAAAGCGGGAGTCGGGCTTGGCGCTTGAATTCTTAGACATCAGCAAGACATTTCTGGGTAGGAGTCCGGGAGAAAGCGTTCATGTCCTGGAGCAGATCCGGCACCGAATCGAAAACGGACAGTTCGTCTCGATCGTCGGGCCGAGTGGTTGCGGAAAGACCACCCTCTTGAGGATCATCGCCGGCCTCGAAGAATCCTCTTCCGGGAAGGTCCTTTTGGATGGGAAGGAATTATCTCAGGGGTCGGAAGAGGTGGGACTGGTTTTTCAGGAGTACGCTCTTTTCCCGTGGAGGACCACCCTCCAGAACATCGAGATGGGTCCTGAGATCAAAGGGGTCGACAAAGAGAAAAGACGTTTGACCGCGATGGAATATATTAGGACGTTCGATTTGAACGGATTTGAGCACCGGTACCCTCGGGAACTTTCAGGCGGCATGAAACAGCGGGTTGCCATTGCCCGAACCTTGATCATGAATCCTCGAGTCGTGTTAATGGATGAGCCTTTTGGTTCATTAGACAGCCAGACGAGGAATGGACTTCAAGAGTTTTTACTTGGGATCTGGGAAAGAAGAAGGGACACCATCCTCTTTGTGACGCACAATGTGGATGAAGCCGTTTTTCTCAGCGATCAGATCATTGTTCTTTCGAAAAGACCCGCGCGAATCTTTAAGACGTTTGAGGTAGGGCTCCAAAGGCCAAGAGATCGAACAGGTTATGAATGCAACGAGATCAGGAGAGAGGTGTTGAAGGTTTTGAGCAGAGAGGCATAGTAAACACAACTTCCTTTTTTCTTGATAAAAGTTTTAAACATTGCAATATGGAGTCCCATAATGAAAAATCATCGCAGTATTTGTAAATATAAATTGTGGGGTAATATTTGAAAACCAAAACTGTGAACTACGATATCGCAGAAGTTTTTATATCGCTTAAGAATGTATCCGGAGTGAAGCGAGGCGGAATTCCGGATACAATCTTAACCGATATATTCACCTCGCGGGCATCTTCTGTGTGGGGAGAAGTGGACTTCCCAGGTGCAGGTGGTTGGTTTTTCTTCAGGCAGGATGACGGAAGGAGGGAACACTATCCAGAGAGTTGGTGTAAGAATGGTAATTAAAACGGCTATTCGATTCATGGAGTTTCTTTTAAATAGAGGACGACCATCCAGACATTCTACCCACTTACATCTTAGAGAATCTCAATGCACACCCATCGGCGGCCTCGTCTCTTTTGCCTTTTTCATCAGAAGGACGAAGGGGAGAATGAGGATCATCATGACGGAAAGGGTGTAGAAGGTATCGTTAAAAGCCAACATGGATGCCTGTTGCAGAAGTTGATTGTAAATCAGGCCGAGGCTCCCTTGGCGTGGATAGGGAGGTATCAACCCCCTCTCTCTTAAGAATTGGGAGATCTGGGGAACGGCCTCCTGCAGGTTTCTGCTAAAGGGTGTCAGATGCTCCATGAGACGGAACTGATGAAACTGTGATCTCCTGGCCACCATGGTCGTTACAAAGGCGACACCAAAACTGCCTCCGAGGTTTCTCAGAAGGTTAAAGATCGCGGTGGCATTTCCCATCTCCTCGTTTCGTATTCCAGACATCGTTGTGGTGGTCAGGGGAATAAAAAGGAAACCCATGCCGACACCCAGTACGACCCTTGGCCAGAAGACGGCACTGAAATCGGCGAGGAGGTTGAACTGCGACATGAGATGAACAGAATAGGCGGCCACGGCGATGCCGAAGCCGAGAATAACCTTTGGATTGACCCTGTTCACCAGGTTCCCGGCAATAGGCATGGCGATCATCGTGGCAATGCCGCCAGGCCCCAAGGCCAGTCCAGCGAGGAAGGAGGTATACCCCATCAATGTTTGAAGGTAGATCGGGAGTAGGACAATGCTTCCGAAGAGGTTGAAAAAGGTGAAGAACATGATGAGGTTTCCCGAACTATAGGAGAGATTTTTGAAGATTCTCAAATTCACCACCGGGTTCTCCGTTGTTAATTCCACGCCGATAAAAATGATGAGAGAGGATACGGCGATAAAAGCCATCCAGATGATGAATTGGGATGAAAACCAGTCCTCCCTCTGGCCTTTATCCAGGACGACCTGAAGGCAGCCGAGCCCAACGGTCATAAAACAAAGCCCCCAGGTGTCGATCTTCATTTTGATGCGCTCCATATAAGGGGGGTTGACGATAAAAAATAGGGTCATGAGGATAGAAATAAATCCAATGGGGACGTTGATATAGAAGATCCACCTCCAGGACCAGTTGTCCGTAATCCATCCTCCCAGTAGAGGTCCGATGATGGGTCCGAACATGATCCCGACGCCGAAAATCGCCATCGCCATCCCGTGCTGATAGGGCGGGAACGTTTCCAGAAGAATGGCCTGGGAAAGAGGTTGAAGGCCGCCGCCTCCGGCGCCCTGAAGGACCCTGAAAAATATGAGACTCCTCAGATTCCAGGCGGAACCGCACATGAACGAACTGAAGGTAAAGAGGGAGATTGAGATGATGAGGTAGAGTTTTCTCCCGAAGAGCCTGCTTAGCCATCCGGAGATGGGAATGATAATGGCATTGGATACAAGATAGGACGTGATGATCCAGGTGGATTCGTCGATCCCAGCCGAAAGGCTCCCACGGATATGATCGAGAGAAACGTTGACAACCGAGGTGTCGACGATCTCGATGAGCGTGGGCAACATGACAGTGATGGCAACGATCCACCGATTCATAACCGCCCGTGCCCTATTCCGAATGAACCAGGATCGTCGGGGTCACGGACATCCCGATTCGGAGGAGATGACCAGGGTCGGCCCCTTCATCGAGAACGATCTTTACGGGAATTCTCTGGACGACCTTTACGAAATTTCCGGTCGCGTTTTCGGGCGGGAAAAGTGAGAAAACGGCCCCAGTTCCTGCCATGACGCTGTTCACTTTTCCATAAAAGACTTTTCCCGGATAGGTGTCCACTGTGATTTTTACTCTCTGACCCGGCCTTACGTCTTGGAGGTCCGTCTCCTTATAGTTGGCGGTGATCCAGATTTCCTGTTGAGCAAGAGGTACGACGGCCATGAGGGGCTGTCCGGCTTGAATCTGGTTTCCTGTCTCCACCGTTCGCTTTGTGATGTAACCGTCTACAGGCGCATAAATCTTCGTGTAACCAAAATTCAGTTCAGCTCCCTTCAACGTTGCGTCCTTCTGCTGGATCTGGGCCTCCTGCGTGGGGAGACCCGATTCACTCTGTTTGATCAGCGCCCTCTGCGTCTCAACGGATGCCTCAAGTTGTCCGGCCAAATCCCGCGCTGCCTTCACCTGCGCTACCGCCACCTCATAGGCTGTTTTTGCGTTGTCATATTGTTGCCGGGGAATGGCCTCCTTTTTCAAAAGGGACTCCGCTCTTTGGAGATTCACCTTTGCCAGCTCGAGGTTGGCCTTCTGGAGCTCGACATTCGCCCGGGCCGCCTCCAACGACGCGATGATCTCGGCCTCCTGTTTCTTCGCGGTGTTTACCCTGTCTTGAAGCTCAGAAAGCCTTGCCCTCTCAGCCCGCAAGCCAGCTTGGGCTTCCTTCATCCTGAACCCGTAATCGACGGGATCGATCTCGAGGAGGAGATGGTCCTTCTTCACAAACTGGTTGTCGTTGATATATAGAATTCTGACAGTGCCGGGAACCTTTGAAGCGATGACGTGAACTCTGCCGTCAACAAAGGCATCATCCGTGGAAACATGGGTAGCCTTGTAGCGGATATAAAAGTAGATTGCCGCTGCTCCAACAACGATGATGACGGGGAGCAGAATAAAAACAAACGTTCTCTTTCTCAGTCTGTTTGGTCTCTCTCTCATCTCTTCCATTTAACGGGAACCCTCCGATCATTTACAAATAGACTATATGTTAGTGTTTACGTCCGAAATTGTAAAGCCTTTTTCGTCCCATTCGGGATCCGCCCATGGATACCCCGCGTCGAATTTCAATAAAACATGTCCGGATGAGGAGTTTATTTTTATGTTGTTTATCGAGAGGGGGATGATATAAGTTTGGAGACCAACTTTCTGTAAGCACCGATGAAATAATACGTTTGACCCGCAGTTACAGTAACTATCTGCGGGGGTGGCGCGATGTAGCCATCCACATCACCAAATGAGACTGCATGCGGTCCAGCATCCAGGTTTTCACTCCAGAGTTTTTTAGCTTTGAAAAGGTAGTCAACATAAATATCTCCACTTACAGGCGTTGTTGTAACGACCAGAGTACCTGTTCCTTGGGCTTTTGCAGGATTAAACTGCCCCAGAAAAACATAGAGAACGATAATGGAAAACAAGACCAAGAGAGTACGAGCCATTGAATTATTATATAAGAAGTTTTATGAAAAGGGAACACTCAGTTTTTCCCCCATCAGGAAGGGGCGATTAAGGTGGGTGGTCTGTAGCAATTTTTTTAATTATCAAGAGCTTCGAATGAGCGAGGTTCCTTTATCCTTTACAATTAGCTACCCAAGCACTAACATAGCAAATAAACTCCCGGTGTTTTCAGACCGCCCAAAATGCTTGGATTTGATTTTCCTATATTTACCTGGCTTGATGATTTCTATCGCAAATCCTCGACTCGTGAAGCATGCTTCGATTGAAGATAAGTGAAGTGCTCAAATTGAAGGTCCATTAGATAATCGAGGAGTGGCTTTTCAGGATGGGCCTCTGCCAGGCCTTATCAAGAAAATAGTCTAAGACCTTTTTTGAAGTCTTTTTTCTCCCAACCAATATTCTTCCGCCAGATTCCTTTCTCAGGCTGAAGAAAGACCTTTCGTTGTCGAGCAGCAAAAGCAAATCAACCCAAGTTACATCGTCTTCCTTAACCTTATCCTCAACCTTAGCCTTAACCTCAGCTTTATTGAAAGACGCAAAGCGCATAGCGCATGGGGCATAGCCTGCAAATTCATATTCATCTCCCACCTCAGGCTTGCCCTTAGACCCTCTTTTCTCTTTAAGGATCTGAAAGAGTTCTTTCAACGTCATTCCTTCTTCCAACTCCTTTTTATCCATCTTTCCTTTGATAAAATTGATGACCCTTGCGAGGCGAAAAAGAGTGACCAGATCGGTACGGCTGAATTCCTTCGTTTCAATGGGAAAGGCGCTTGATCGCCACTGGCATTCGTGGGGAGGTAGAATGCCGTCTTGCTTGCATCTCTCAAAAAGAAGGGTCCCAGGAGTGGGATAATAGATGCTTGGGCCGATGAGAACCTTTTTCCCCATCAGGTAGATCAATGTATCTGTCATCTCCTCCATGGTTTGGCCGAGCATTCCAAGGATGGCGTAGGCAATCACGTTAAGGCCAGCCCTTTCCGCCTCTTCCACGATCTCATCAAACTCAGTCTCTGCCTTAGGTCTTCCCATCTTTTCTTTCATTCTGGGATCTGTGCTGACATAGGAAAGATTGAGTGTCTTAAATCCTGCCTTTTTCACTAACTTTAGAAGCTCTTTATCCAGAGAAGCAAAAGAGATTCCATTCATAGCAGACAGCTCAATTTTCCGTTCCCCGAATGTTTCAATGATGAGATTCATCAATCGCTTTGCTCGCTGTTGATCAAAGGTGAAATTGTCGTCTTCAATATCAAAAATCTCGATCCCATATCGTTTTTTGCACTCCATCATCTCTTGAACAATTGCCTCTGGAGTTCGAGTCCTGAAAGAAGTGCCCATGACAAGATGAGCTGAACAGTAGACACACCCATGCGGGCAACCCCTGCTGGTGATGATCATCGTGGATCGTTTCTTTCTCATCTGATATCGATCCAGATCGAGCAGTTCCCTCGCAGGACGAGGCAGGAAACCGAGATCTTGAACGAAATTCTGAAGAGGGTTGATTCGTATTTCTCCGTCTTCTCGATATCCAATCCCATCAATCTCCTCAATCTTTTCCACTTTTCCTTTCCCAATCTCTTCTAAAAGAAGAGGAAAACGGACCTCCCCTTCCCCCAAGACCACATAATCGACAAAAGGGTCTCGTAGGACACCCTCCGGATCGCAACTGACGTGGGCTCCTCCCATCACGATAATCTTTTCTCTATCCCATTGCTTGATGATCCTGGCAATCCCCAACGCCTCACCATGATACGGGGTAAAGGAAGACGAGATCCCGAAAACATCGGCCTCCGAATCTTCAACCCTCTTTTGGATTTCAGCCCAGTCCATTCCAAAATGGTAATAGCCGGAATAGAGTTTGAATGGACCCTGATCATTGAAAGGGTAGAAATCTTTAAGATAGGAAAGTTCTCCGGGGATGGGAATGGATTTTTTCTTCTCTGTTTGACAATCGAGGATCTCTATCTCGTGACCGTGATCTCTTAGTGAGGCGGCAAGATAGGCCAGCCCGATCGGCTGCGTCCGGATAGAGGTTCGATAGAAATCCTCAATGGGCGGCTGAATGAGGAGAATTTTCATGGGCTTGCAATTGAACCAGAATATTCATACCATAATACAATAACACAAGTCGAAATGAATTTTGAAAAGCGAACGATGAAAAAGTAAGTTTAGGCCGCAGTGTCGGGCAGGAAGTTACTTCATATACGAGGATGGGTATGTCATCACCTTTGGTTGCATTACACCATAATTCCAGTTAGCCTCAATCTGATCGTCATCACCCTCTCGTAGTTGTCCGTATCACAATATTGAAAACCGAGCTTCCTGTAGAGCCTAATGGCTACGAAGTTGGTTACGGTGACTGTCAACCAGACTGAGTCGAACCCAAGTTGCCTGGACTTCTCCAGGGTCAACCGTGTCAGCTCTGTCCCGATGCCGAGATTCCTGTGGTTTTGATCGACAAAGATCACGAACTCACCCGATCTGCCTTTCACATCGGGAATCAGCGCAGCGTGGCCTATGACGCTATCGTCTCTCCATGCAAGAAGATTCTCCCCTATTTGAAAAAGATTCTTCAGCCAGTTTTGACAGGTCTCAAGGTCTTCAGGCGGGAGGCCCTGAGAGGCGGGTTTAGGAGAAAACGTACGATACATCTCATAGAGAGACGGAAAATCCTCAGCACAACTCATTCCTATGTTGAAGGGTTTTCCAGACTTGTCAATTCTGGTGATGCGCATGGGCTTCATAACGAAATGAATTTGAAAAGGGAATGGCTCTTCCCCAATTATTCGCCTTCTTGGTAAAACGAATATACTTCAAAGCTTCTAAAAAGGCAATTTCTGTTAGAACATGGCAGGGCTTCTTTATTTCTGCCTATAGGGCAAGAGCTCTTTTGGAATCGGAATTCCAAAGCTTTTTCATTCGGTGAGATGATTCCTGATGATCCGTTAACGGCGGGCGCTTTCTCGAGGGGCGGTAGGATCAATCCATTTGGGGTCGCAATAGAATCGATTTGCTGAAGCCCACGTCAGGCAGTGTATTGTGGTTTCTGTGCATGATCCATTAAGAAATTCTTCAAAACATCCCTATCCTCACGAGAGATGTCTACAAATCTCACTCCAGTCTGATAATCCCACGCCCAGTCCTTCCTCAGACGAATATCCATCCAAACCACCTGGACCACCGTTTCAATAACATTTAGATTAGGAGAAGGAGGGAAAAATAATCTCAGGATCAGTTGTTGACCCACTCCCAATTCCTCCGGAAGGTGGAGAAGCAATCCCCCTTCACTCGCGTTAACGGCCCGGGCGTATTTGGAAAATAAGTTCGGTCTGCTATACTTGATCGGAAGGTCGACCTCGAATCTCGGATATTTCCTTTTCTCAGAACCAAGGTTCCTTTCCACTAACTCCATCGGCGAGCTCCCTTTATTTTTATTTTACCGACTTTTTGGAGCAAGAATTATACCAGGGGAAGGTTAGCTATTTTAGTTTCATAACTAACCGGAATCTGTCGATTAATCTGAATTGTGATAATGGTTCAAATCGGAAAACGGAACTGCATGGGTTGACATATTGTCAAAATCAAACCGTTTTTGACAAACAGTCCATTTGGTTCATGAGAATAATGAGGTCAGATGAGCGACTTCGTTTGACCAATCAGGCGGGAGAATAGGGAAATCGATCTGTTCTCAGAGGATAAGGTGTCATTCAAAATTAGGGTTTCAAAGATTCTCAGAGCCTAATGAATTTAGCTTAGGTCGCCCAGTTCATACTGAAGAATTCCCACCAGAACGATGGCAGCCGTCTCTGTCCTCAGAATACGCTGCCCCAGCTTAACGGGAATAAACCCCGTCTTCCTCGCCGCCTTCACCTCTTGTTCGGTAAAGCCCCCTTCCGGCCCGACCATCACACAGATCTTTTGAATGGCTTGTTGTCTCAAGACACTCTTAAGATTTTCTCCCTCCTTTTCCCAAAGAAGGATCTTCAACCCATCTTCTCCGAGATCTCCCAAAACCTCTCCCAACGGCCGGCATTCTCCCACATAAGGGACCTTGGCCCTTCTCGATTGCCGGACTGCGTTCACGGCGATGTGCTGCCAACGGTGGGCCTTCCTCTGTTTCGCCTCCCTCTCCCGTAAAAAGATAGACCTCTCCGATTGAAAGGGAAGGATGGTTGAGACACCCAGTTCCGTCGTCTTCTGGATGATCAGCTCCATTCTTTCCTTTTCTGGAAGGGCCTGAAGGAGAATCATTTCCAAAGACGACTCTGTAGGCGATGCAAAGGCACCAAAAATGAAAACAGAGCCTTCGGTTTTGGAGAGACAAGTGACTCTCCCTCTGAAATCACTCCCTTCGGAGTCGGTCAGGGTGACGAGGCTTCCCACACGGCCGCCCTGAAAACAAAGGGCCTCCAAGGGAGGCCCTTTAATCACAACTGCTTTGCCGATATCAACCCTTCTGTCCAGAACAATTCTATCCATCGCAAGAGGGCTTGCCCTTCTTCTTCTTTTTTTCCCCTTTCGCCCCTTCTTCCCCTCCTTCAAATTCTTTGATCTTCGTTCCCAGTTCCCTAAGCTTCTTATCTACGCGGTCATTCACCGTCCCCTCCTTAAACCGCCCATCTTCCAACCTCTCACCGGCCTCCATTCCTATGAGAATCTCAATGCCCTGGTTAATAGTCCGAACCGGATAGATATGGAACTTTCCCTCCCTCACCGCCTCCACCACATCTTTCCTCAGCATCAGATCATCGATATTGAGATGAGGAATCATCACACCCTGTTTGCCCGTAATTCCTTTTGCCCTGCAAACGTCGAAGAATCCTTCAATTTTTTCATTCACGCCGCCGATCGGCTGAATTTCTCCTTTTTGATTGACCGAACCGGTCACGGCGATGTCTTGTCGGAGTGGAAGCCCGGAGATGCTTGAAAGCAAAGCATAGATTTCCGTAGAAGAGGCGCTATCCCCTTCCACGCCACTATAGGACTGCTCAAAACAAAGGCTGGCGCTCATGGTGATCGGCTTATCCTGGGCATATTGCCCCCTCAGATATCCGGTGAGGATATAGACTCCTTTGTTATGGATGGGGCCGCTCATCTCGGCTTCCCTTTCGATATTGATAATGCCTGCCTTCCCCAGGGATGTTTTGGCAGTGATCCGGGATGGCTTTCCGAACATGTAATCCCCAAGATTGTAGACGGAGAGGCCATTGACCTGGCCCACCACCATTCCATCGGAGTCGATCAAAATGGTTCCGTCATCGATCATCTCTTGAATTTTCTCCTCGATAAGGTTCACCCTGTAATTCTTCTTCTCAATCGCCTTCTCGACATGCTTTCCGGCAACCACATCGCTCCCCTCCTTCTCCGCCCAGTAGTTGGCCTCTCTCAGGAGGTCAGCGATGAGATGAAAACGTGTCGAGATCTTTTTCTGTCTTCCCGTAATTCTCACTCCGTGCTCCACTACGGCCGCAACCCCCGTTTTATCAAAGGGTTTCAATTTATCCTCATCACAGATCTTCCGAACAAAGGAAGCATACTGCTGGATTTTGTCACCGTCCTTGTTCATCACCGAGTCAAAGTCTGCTTTGATTTTGAAAATCTTTTTGAAATCATCGTCTAAGCTGTAAAGAAGGTAGTAAATCTGGGCATCTCCGATCATGATGACTTTTGTGTCGCAATCAATCGGCTCCGGCTTCAGGGCCGAGGTGGAAAAGAAATAGAGGGGGTCGAAGGTCTGAATCTCGATGACCTGGTTTTTCAACGTCCTTTTCAACGCCGCCCAAACCCACGGCTCGGTCAGGGCATCCAGGGCATTGAAAATCAGATAACCTCCGTTGGCCCTTAAAAAGGAGCCTGCCTTGATATGAAGAAAGTCCGTCTTCCAGATTCCTGTTCGCTCGACCACCCGCTCGATGGTGCCAAAAAGGTTTCGGTAGTTGGGGGTGGTCTCGACGATGATGGGGGCTCCTTTGGTCTCCGAATTGTCCACCAACACGTTTACCTGATATTCGCTGAAGGAGTCCACCGTTTGAGGCAAGACCAACCCGGGAATAGGCGAAGGGGCTTCTTCCTTCTCCCTGAAGCGGCCGAGATTGGTTAGAATATCTTCTTGAACTTCATCCAGATATTGGTGAACCTTCTCATTGCCGAATTTCTCCTTAATATCGGAAATGGAGTCTTTGACCGCTGGAGAGATCACCTCGTTGTCCAAGGAGGTCAGCTCTTCTTTGATTTCCTTCTCCGCTTTCCGGGTTTCTTTAAAGATATCCTCCAATTCGTTGATCAGTAGCGCCTGCTTTTGTTTAAGTTTTTCGAGCTCCTCTTTAGAAAATTTATTCTCCTCCACCATGGACTCCACCTGTTCAATGTTGACAGGGTTCCCTTCGATTAAAGGGAAAATGCCGGGACGAGAGTACGGGCCCATTTGGATCTGAACCAAAGCAAACCCCTCTTTGTTGACCTTTTTTTCGAACTCTCGGAACATCTCGGCCTGCTTGTTCCGAAATTTTTCAACCACCTCTTTCTTTTTGTTGAGATAAGTCTCGTTCTCGAATATCAAGGGGATTTTCTTTTTCAGCGTTTCGATCAGGGTTTCCATCTCTTTCTTGAAATCATTCCCCTGCCCCGCAGGAAGGCTAATCATATGGGGCATGTCAGGATTCTTGAAGTTGTTCACATAGCAGAGGTCATTCGGGATTTTTCCTTGTATGTTTGATTCTTCCAAAATGCATTTGATCGTGGTAAACCGGCCCGTCCCTGCCAGACCCGTTACAAAGATATTGTACCCAATGCCATGGATGCTCAATCCCAACCGGATCGCCTCTTGGGCCCTCTCCTGACCGATGATCTCCTCGCAGGCCTGGATCGCTTCAGTGGTCTCGAAAGGCAGCGTTTCCAGATCACAATGCCACCTTAATTTCTCAACGGGAACTTCTTCGTAGACTTTGTCGACCATAGCTTCCCCCTTTGTCCTTAACCTTGCAATTTATTTCACTTTCAATTTTCTATCAGAACCTAACAAATGTCAACGAGCTTTTTAAAAAAACAGAAATTAACGGTGAAGAGTGATGAAATGCGAGTTATGGATTATCAATTAAGGGTAAAAAATCCAAATATCAAAATCCCTGCCGGCAGGCAAATGTCACTTGAATGTCAACATCCAAAAATGTTTGACATGATACTCAGTTTCGGATTTGTTTTGAAATTTGAACTTTGGAATTTGGATTTCGAACTTTTCTAAATGCCCTCTTTGGCGAGCTCCTGGATCAGACCTCTGCTCTTCTCGGACACTCTTTTGGGAACCTTGACGATCACCTTGACGTATTCATCCCCCTTGCCTTCCCCTTGAAAATGCGGCATGCCGAGCCCTTTCAGCCGCAACTTGGTATGGCTCTGGGTTCCCGGGGGGATTTTGACCTTTTTCATCCCTTCGAGAGTAGGAGCTTCAATAGTCGCCCCAAGAACCGCCTCGGAAAAATTAATCTCTTTTTCGACAATGAGGTCGTCCCCTTCTCGGCTAAAGACCGGATGCTCTCTGATAGAAACCTGAAGGTAGAGATCACCCGGCGGACCACCGTTTCTTCCTTCCATCCCCTTCTTGGAAAGTCTGAGCTTCTTCCCCGATGGAATCCCTCTTGGGATTTTTACAGAAATGTCTTCGACTTTTCCGTTCTTTTGAAAGGAGACCCTTTTCTCTCCGCCAGAAGCAGCTTCTTCCAAGGAAATGGCCATCTCGTAGACGATGTCTTCCCCTCTCTGGGGCATCCGTCCCCTATCCTCATAGCCCCCCTGCCTGCCAAAAACGTCTCCAAAATCAAAACCGCTCCGACCTCCGGTTCGATACTCCCATCTACCCCTTCCCCCAAAAAGGCTGGATAGAATCTCGTCAAAATCAAATCCCCGGAAAATATCTTCTTGAGTATATCGTTGGTGAAATCCTTCGGCGCCAAAGGTGTCGTATTGTTTTCGCTTCTCTTTATCGCTCAGGACGGCGTAAGCCTCGTTGATCTCTTTAAAACGCTCTTCGGCCTCTTTTTTATTGGGATTTCGGTCGGGATGATATTTCATCGCCAACTTTCGGTAAGCCCGTTTGATCTCCTCATCGCTGGCATTCTTACCCACGCCCAGTACGGTATAATAATCCTTGGCTGCCATTATTCCTTATCCTCAAGCCTCTGGTCCGACTGTCGCCGGTAAACCTCACGGATCATTCGGTTAAGGTATCCCTCCGGATCATCGACCGTCTCTCTGGTCACGGTGAACTCTCTTTGACCCGTCTTATCGCGGATCAACTCGAACCCATATTCATAATCTTTTGAAAGCCGCGAGAAGAGCCCCGCTCCCTTTCCCTCTTCATTCAGGATGATCTCTGTGATCCGATGAATGGCCTCTTCGCTAAACTCAAGGTTAATTCCGGTCCGTCGTTGAAAATCCCTCTCAAACTCTTCCACCTGTCGTTGAACCTCTACCACCTCTTCCGAAACGCTGTTGACATCATACCCTTTTTCGATCATCCGATTAACGATCAGGTCGATCCTCCCCTCTCGGAAAACAATTCCGTAGCGTTTCTTAAACTCCGCTTCTCTCCGCTGGACAGACTCCTTCAGCACCATCTTCTCGCGGGAAAGGAGGCTTTCAAACTTTTCCAACATCTCCGGGTTGGAGGGGTCCTGGAGCAATCGTTTCAACTCCCGGTCCGGATCTTCCACCAGCGCCCCGGTGACGACAAATTTCTGAATATCTGTGGACGGAAGTCGCTTTTCAAATCTGATGAGAACCTTCTCCACCGCACTGACCAATCCTCTCGCACCGGTTTTTTCTTCATAGGCCTTCACGGCCAGCGCGTGAAGGGCTTCCTCTTCAAACTGAATGTCAATCCCGTAGGACTTGAAATCCTTCTTCTTCCCAAGGATGATGGGATTATTGGGATTTTTCAGAATCGCATGGAGGTCGTCCACCTCGAGTCTTTCGAACACGGTGGTCACCGGCAGTCTCCCGATGAACTCCGACTCGAACCCATAGGCGATCAGATCCTCTGCCTTCGCCAGCTTAAGATGTTCAGCCTGTTCGTCCTTCGAGCGGATCTCCGCCCCGAACCCAATCCCCTCCCGGTTCAAACGTTTCTTGATGAGTTCCTCCAACCCGTTGAAGGCGCCGCTCATGATAAAGAGGATGTTCTTGGTGTTGACGGTCCGTTTCTCCCTTTTGCCGGTCTTCCGGTAATGTTCAATCGCCTCAAGCTGAGAGATCGGGTCATGAGGGACTTTAAGATCCACCTCTGTCTCCTCCATCGGTTTGAGCAGAGCCCGCTGAACCCCCGTCCTCGATACATCCGGCCCGATGAGGTTATTCGAGGAGGCGATCTTATCGATCTCATCCACGTAAATGATTCCGTACTGAGCCGTTTCAATATCTCCGCTGGCTTCATAGACAAGATCCCTGACGAGATCCTCCACATCGCCACCGACATAACCGGTTTCACTGAACTTCGTCGCATCCCCTTTCACAAAAGGGACTCCAATCTTCTTGGCGATCAACTTGATCAGATAGGTCTTCCCCACACCGGTGGGACCGATCATCAGGATATTGTTCTTGATGTGGCCCACGCCTTCATATCGATTACGTCCCTTGGTCATTTCAGTGAACTTGATCCGATTGAAGTGTGTGCAGATTTTGGTCGCGAGGATCTCCTTGGCCTCATCCTGTCGAATGATGTAATCATCCAGAAAGGCCTCCAACTCCTCCGGTTTCAGGTCAAAATGAATCTTTTTCTTCCCCTCACCCAGGTCTTTCTCCTCTTTCTGAACCTCCTCCGTCTGAGGCTTCGGGAAGAGCATGGGCACAACCAGTCGGATCCGGTCTCCGTACTTTTTCCCCAAATATTCGTTTAGCTCCTTTTCCAACTCTTTCTGATCTGGAACCTTCGAATCAGAATCTTTCATCGATTCCTAACTCCTTTTTTCCCCGCAATTTATTGAAAATAATATAACCATTACTACAGTATTTTTCAACTCATTGACTTACGGGGACGCTGTCTGTCCAAGGATGAAAATGAGGGGTGAAAGGGGATTAAACGAACTTGACGGATTTAAGCCTGTCTCCTTCCCATCGAAAGTGGCGTCTTCTTCTTTTGCGGCAGACTTTTCCTTCCTGAAGGACGGCACCAACCAATAAGGGGAGAGCAACGGTTGCATCCATATAAAGGGCGGCGTAGTTCGACCCCCTCTCAATCTTCCCCCAGGACTTCGCTTCTTCGAAGGTACAGCCTGAGAGTCCTCCCCATTTTGGGTCGTCCGTCGTCACTTGGAAGGCGTAGCGATGGCCGCTCTCTTTCTCGAACAGGAGTTCACTGACAGGTCCGAGCTGTTGAATATAATTTTTAGGGACGCCTCCTCCGATGTAGATCGCCCCCGTGACAGAGGCCATTTTCTTCAGTTGAGCGATCTCGAAGCTGTCCCGAATCTGGTCGATCAGGAGTCTCTCCGAAGGAGCCTTCTTTTGCAGGTGGAGGAATGTCAAGCCGATTCCTATGGAACTATCACTCAGGGCTGGGATAAAGACGGGAACACCGTATCGGGAGGCTGTTTTGAGGATGGATCCTTCATCCATGATGGAGTGCCCTAAAACCTCCAAGTACCTCCGTGAGGAAACGACCTTTTCCTCCAACTCCTCCGGAATCCTGGAGAGAAAATGAATCACCCGATTGATTTCATGGTCATCCATCAGGGCATCATAGACTCGGACGATACGATGTTTCCGCAGGGCATCGTCATCGCCTTCCTCGGACCCGACATAGTGCCGATACCCAAATCCTTCAAAAAGATCATGAAACATATTCGCTCCGGTGGAGACGATGACGTCGACCAACTTCATCTCGATCATATCCCGGATGACTCTGCGCATCCCCCCGGGGATCATCGCCCCCGACAACCCCAGAAAGATAACACAGGTTGGATCATTGAGCATCTTTCGAAAAACTTCAAAACATTTAAAAACATTCCGACTTTGAAAGGACGTATACTGGAAGCCCTTGACCAGATCGAGAAGGCTCTTCGTCTTTTTAAGGTTTAAATGTTGAACGGGCTGCTGAAGGAGTTTCGATTTCTTGCTTTTCATCTTCGTCACAGGAGAGATGAATTTTTGCGGAAATTATCAAATAAAAACGGAGAAGTCAAGGAAAATGATTTATCTTGTTGTGTTTGCGCGCTGGATGCCTTGACATTTGGGAAGAAATACGATAATTACTGGGGCTTGAGAGGGGAAGAGGACAGGATGGAGAAAGGATAACCCCTGATATGGAGAAAAAGCCGATCCGAATTGCTGTTGTGGGTGTCGGAAACTGTGCCAGCGCCCTAATCCAGGGGATTGAATTTTATCGTGAAAATAGCCGGAAGAACCGCCCATCGGAATCCCTTGGCTTAATGCACGTCGATATCGGTGGCTACAAGCCCTGGGATATCGAGGTGGGTGCGGCGTTCGATATCGACCGAAGAAAAGTGGGGAAACTCCTCAAACAGGCTCTTTTTAGCAGGCCCAATTGCACTAAGACCATTTATCCGAACCTCAACGATTCTGCCGTGGTGGTCTCGATGGGAGAGGTCTTGGACGGGGTTTCAGGGCATATGAAGGATTACCCTGAAGACCGCGTTTTCCTCGTCGCCGAGGAAAAACCTTCCAATGTGGAGAAGGTTCTCAAAGATTCCGGGGTGCAGATCCTTCTCAACTATCTTCCCGTAGGTTCGGATCAAGCCACTCGGTTCTATGCGGAGGCTTGCTTGAATGCAGGGGTCAGCTTAATCAACTGCATGCCCAGTTTCATCGCCTCCGATCCTCAATGGGCAAGACGGTTTGAAGAGAAAGGCATTCCCATCGTTGGGGACGATGTCAAATCCCAAATGGGGGCCACCATCATCCACCGGGCATTAGCGAAGCTCTTTGAAGATCGAGGGGTCCGCCTGGACCGAACCTACCAGATCAACACAGGCGGAAATACCGACTTCCTCAATATGCTCAATCGAGATCGTTTGAAAAGTAAACGGATCTCCAAAACCGAGGCGATTCAATCTCAACTCGGGGTTCCATTAGAACCGGAGAATATCCACATCGGTCCTTCCGATTATGTCCCCTGGCAAAACGACAACAAGGTCTGTTTTTTGAGAATGGAAGGAAGAGGGTTCGGGGAGGTCTCCCTTAACCTCGAATTGAGACTCTCTGTAGAGGATTCTCCCAATAGCGGGGGGATGACGATTGACGCCATCCGGTGTTGCCAACTCGCCCGTGAGCGAGGAATCGGAGGCCCTCTTCTTTCTATTTCGGCCTATGCAATGAAACATCCAATTGTCCAGATCCACGACAGTGAAGCCAAATCTATGGTGGAGGAATTCATCGAAGGGAAACGGGAGCGCTAACCTTCTCAAATGTTAGATCGCAGGCGGCGGATGTACGGTGGAAGCTCATTCCAGAAAAGATTGTAAGGCAGCCCTATCCCCGGTAGCCCGGATGGTCTTGAAATACTCCACAACTCTTCGGGTGTCCCTTCCAAATTGTTCATAAAGCACTTCAAATTTTTTCGAGGCGATGGAAATATCGGCGATAGGCTGATAGCACCGCATTATTGATGCCCGCCTTTTCGATATTCCTATAACCACCTATCTTAAGGGATGCCATCTTTTCCATGAATTCTTCTTTCAAGTGCTGAAACAACTCTTTCCTCTCTCTTAATTTCTCGTCCTTTGAAATCTCTCTCGAATAGAAACGGGATAGCTGTTGACAGGCCTGGTCGATCCATTGGGAAAAAAGGAGGTCGTCGTCCTGGCAGTGGATGGCTTCAATCACTTCCTTTGATCCCTTCCCATACTTCTCGCATAAGAAATCGATGACCCCCTGATTCCCCACGAAAATGGCTATTCGTTCGTTGAAGTCGGTCTGGCCTTTAAAATAGATCGTATCATGGGTCATCTCATGGAGGATGAGATTGGCGAGAGTGGCCTCATCCCATTGAAGCATGGACGAAAAGATGGGGTCTTTCAGCCATCCGAGCGTGCTGTAGGCACCGGCCTCCTGGATAAACGTGTCGTACCCCTTCGTCTCAAGAAATCGTTGCTCCTTGAGAACATCTCCCTTCGTAAAAAAGCTCTTATAGGTCACCTCGCCGGTGATGGGAAAGTTCCAATGATAAAGTTGCAGACAATCCTTCTCCGAGGCCGTGATGACATAGAGAACAGGGCCCTTGACTTCGAAATATTTTGAATAACTCTTCGTCCTTGTGAGACCCAACTTCTCTTCACCGTAGCGCTTTACCTCCTGGATGAAATGGATCTTCTCTTTGGCTTCCTCCCCCACCCATTGGTCCTCTAAAACCTCTTGAACCGGGACACTATGAAAAGTGATGAAGGATTGATGCCACCCTAGCTTGGAGAGATAGAGAAGGTTCCCGCAGCCCGTCAAAGAAGGGGACACGAAGGTCAGTAATAAAAAAACCGTGAAATTTTTCATGATCAATCCTTCCTAAAATATTCTTCCACGGGAATCAAACACTTCCACCCCCCCTCCTTCTTTCTCTTAACATCCCCCCCGGATTTGGACTATACTTATATCGTTCCATCCTCTCGGCAAC
This sequence comes from Thermodesulfobacteriota bacterium, assembly GCA_035625415.1. Taxonomy (GTDB): domain Bacteria; phylum Desulfobacterota; class BSN033; order BSN033; family UBA1163; genus UBA1163. The sequence continues at coordinate 16,906 of DASPPQ010000154.1, read as the reverse complement.
GGTCCCCGTTTCAGGAGAGGGACGGAGGTCATGAAGATGACCGTTTTGAAGAAGCTAAAAGACTATCTAGAAAAGAATCGGGTTCGATATGAGGTGGGCTACCATGAAAGGGTCTATACCTCTCAAGAAATCGCAGCGGCGATGCATGTCCCGGGAAGAGAACTGGTCAAAGTGGTCATGGTGAAAACAGATGGCAAGATGGTGATGTTGGTCCTACCTGCCAGCTATTGCGTGGAAACCAAGAAGCTAGAAAAGGCTTTTCAGTGTAAGAAATTGCGGATTGCAAAAGAAAAAGATTTTGAGGAACTCTTCCCCGACTGTGGGTTGGGGCCATGCCCCCTTTTGGGAACCTCTACCATTTAGAAGTATGGGTCGATCAGGTTCTCACCGAGGAGGAAATGATTGTTTTTCGGGCCGGAAGCCATGTGGAAACCCTTAAGATCAAGTATGACGATTACGCTCGATTAGTCAACCGTGGGTGGGAGATTTCAGCGAGCACTTGTGAGAGCAGGATGCTCTTCATCCTTCCTTAACTTTTGTAATAAGACCACGACGGCCATTAACCCAAACCCGATGATATCGTACAGGGGTTCAGGGTAGACCAGGGCCAGTCCTGCCACGATGAGCATGATTCTTTCATAAAAAGTCGTCTTCTTAAGAAACCAATTTTCGACTCCACCCGCCAGGGCGGCAATCCCAACAAATGCGGTAAAGGTCGTCCAGATGACATCTACCACCGGCCCTTTGAGTAAGATCCCAATGCCCTTAGGATCGACCGTGAACATAAATGGCACGATAAAGGCGGGGAGCGTATATTTCCATGCATACATCGTTGTCTTGTAAGGATTCCCTCCAGTCAGGGCTGCTGCGGCGAAGGGTGAGAGGGCAGTCGGAGGAGAAACCTCGGAAAGAATGGCATAATAGAAGACAAACATATGGGCAGCAAAATCCGGTATCCCCAACTGGATCATTGCCGGAGCACAAATGACGACACAAATGATGTAGGAGGCTGTGACCGGAACAGCCAGTCCAACGATCCAAACAATGATCGCCGTATAGATCACTGTCACCAGAACACTCCCTCCGGCATAGGCAAGAATAATTGAACTGAACTTTAGCCCCAACCCTGTCAGGGTCACTACTCCCACAATGATCCCGGCGGCAGCACAAGTAGAGGCCACACTCAAAACACCGATTGAGCCTCCCCTCAAGGCCTTCACTAATTTCTTGGGGGTGAGGGCTGTATCTTTTCTGATGAAACTGACTGCAAAGGTAATGATGGTTGACCAGAAGACAGCCATGATCGGTGTAAAGCCAATGGCCATAATCGCCACAATGGCCACAAGAGAGGTGAAGTGAAATCCGTAGAGGTAGGTGAGCTGCCACAGACTATAAGTTTTATCGAAGGCGACCTCTTTCACCCCGGCCTTTTTGGCATCCAGTTCCACCATCAACAAGATGGACCAATAATAAAGGCAGGTTGGAATGGAAGCCATGACGATCACATCCAGGTAGGAAATCTTTAAGAATTCAGCGATGAGAAAGGCGGCTGCTCCCAGGACGGGAGGTGAAAGGATGGCCCCGATCCCTCCCGCAGAGAGAAGTCCCCCTGCCGCGTCCTTACTATAGCCTGCCCTGGCCAACATGGGGTAGGCAACTGCTCCCAAAGTAACGGTGGTGGCCACTCCGCTTCCTGACGGACCTCCGAGGAGAAAAGAGGCCATAGTTACGGTCCTGCCTGCACTCGTAGGCTTTCCGCCCATGGCTGCAAAAGAAAAATCGATGAAGAATTTTCCTGCCCCCGAGAACTCCAAGAAAGCTCCCCAGATCGTGAAGAGGATGATAAAGGTTGAGGAGACATCGATTGGAACTCCAAAGATCCCCTCAAGGGTCATATACATATGCCCCACGATGCGGTCAACATCATAGCCCCGATGGGTCCAGGGACTTGGAAGCCAGGGTCCGACGAATGCATAGACGAGAAAGGCCATGACCACACCAGGCATGATCAAACCGGTTGTTCTCCGGGTCGCTTCTAAGACCAAGAGGATTAATATGACCCCAAAAAATAAGTCCCAGAAATTCGGGTCCACGGAGCGGTAAATAAATTGGTCAAAGTCGGCCAGCATATAGAGTATGACTGCGATGCCGAGAAGGGCAAGAACGTAGTCATACCAGAGGATGCGATTCTTAAATCGCTTGAAGGACGGGAAGACCAGAAAGGAGAGAAAGAGAACGAACATGACATGGATTCCCCTTAACACCTGGGTCATGATGATACCGATGGCTGCGTAGAGGTGAACAAGGGACATGACCACAGCCACCACGGTGATGAAAGTATCCATCCTCCCTGTGAGCCGGCGAGAAGGACCCTCTTCCTCTTCGATATACTTCTCCGCCTCTTTCAGGGCTTCTTCCGATATCACTACTTCCCGGTTATCTTTTTTCTTTTCCTCTTCCATTGCCCCTTCCTTATTTCCTTTTTACTTAAACATCTCAGAGAGAAGATAGTTGAGCAGAGGCATCGATTCGACCCTCAATTGAATCCGATCGCCTCTCTCCCCGATCCCGCTCAAGTAGATCTTCCTGTCTCCGACAATCAATCCCTGTCCCTCCCCTATTCCCCATTTAAAATAGATGGCCCCCAGCCTCTGGTTCATCGGATGGAACCCCTTCATATCTTCAAATCCATAGTATTGCATGACTGCGGGGCTTTTCGTCCTCACCCCTTTGAGGACAACGGCATCTCCATCAGCCTGAAATTCCTCCACAACGGGCTCCTTATAAATCGAGTGAATGCAGAAGACAGAAAACGGTTCAGTCGGACTGACCCGGATACGGACCGTCCGCGGGTGATCCATGTTCTCAATATGAAGGACTGTTACCTTTTTGAAAAGCAACACCCCTCCTGCGATGACCAGAAGGCCAACCAATATCAGGAGGGACCAAGTCCTCTCTTTCAATTACTTAATCTTAAGTCCTTTCTCTGTGAAATATCGAACGGCTCCTGGATGGAATGGAATCGGCGAGCCCCCACCCGCCTGATGCTCCAAAGAGAGGCTGCTTGCCTCTCGATGAGAAATCACTAGCTCCGGTTTATGCTCAAAGAGGGTCTTCACGAGATCATAGGCCAAGCTCTCCTTCATGTTCTCACTGCAAATCAAAAGATTCCAAACGACGGCAATCGGAATCTCCATACTCTGCCCGGGATACGTCTTTACAGGAATAACTCCTTTAACATAGAGAGGCCCATACTTTTCCCTCATCTTGGGGACTGCCTCTGCATGACCAATAAGTTTCATCCTTACGCCAGGGGTGGCTCCCAAATCCGTGATGGCTGCCGTGGGAAGACCTCCTACCCAGAAAAAGGCGTCAATCTTCCCGTCTTTCAATGCGCCCGCTGATTCAGAAACACTCAATTTGTCCCTGGTCATTTCTTTATTGGGATCCAATCCAAAAGCTTCGATGACTCTCAGGGCCATTATCTCCGTTCCACTTCCAGGAGCACCAGTTGAAACTCTCTTCCCTTTGAGATCCGTCACCTTCTCAATGGCCTTGCCCTCGATGGTCACAATATGCATATTATTTGGATAAAGGACTGCTAACGTTCTCAGAGGAATTCTTTCTTTGAATTGTGCCCTCCCCATATAGGCATCCCATCCCGTATCTGCCATGACGAAGGCCAATTCTGCCTTTCCTTTGCCCACCAGGATGCAATTATCCACCGAGGCAGTGGTCACCTCTGCTGTTGCCTCTAAATAAGGGACGTATTTAGATAAGATATTGGCCAGACCCCCTCCCAAGGGATAATAGACGCCTCCTGTTCCGCCGGTGGCAATGGACAATCGAACTGTCTTCTGAGCCCACGCCGGAGAAAGGCTGAAAACGAATGAAAAGACAACTCCCAATATCCACAGCCGTCTCATAGAAAAACCTCCTTCTAAAGATGGTAGCCACATTTATATTAAACCAACCTCTTGTTGTCAACAAGAAGTTTGAAACCCAAAAACTGCTCTCCTTCGCTTAGGAATCTTGCACAGGACGGTGGGTTATCTGTAGCTCTCCTTTTACAAGACGGTAGCAGGTGTTCTTTAGCCAGGTCCGGTCATCCTGATCCGGAAAGTCATTCCGAAAGAAAGACCCTCTGCTCTCCGTTCGAAGCAAGCTTCCCTTTAAGATAGCTTTAAGAAGGAGCCCACCATTTTCTAAATCTCTTTTTTTGAAAAGATCTTTCAAGGCAGCAGGATAAACCTTCTCGATTCTTTTCTCAACAGAAGCCAACCGATCCAACCCTTCTTTCAAAGACTCCTCCTCCCGACAAGGGCCGGCATATTTCCAAGCCAGATCTTTTAATTCATTAAGCAGGTCTCTCGGTTGGTCAAAGGTCCCCCTCCTTTTTTTGAGATAAGATCGAACTTTTCGGTCCCATTTTTTGACAGAGTTTTCAGAAAAAAGATTGAAAGGTCCCTGCTCCTGTTCTTTCCGGCGGACATATTCGGCTGCTGCCCGACCACCAATGGCCCCAAACACTGCACATTCCGTCAATGCATTCCCTCCCAGTCGATTGGCACCATGGATTCCCCAAGCCACCTCCCCTGCCGCAAAGAGACCCGGGAGAGACGTTCTTGCGTTTTCATCGATCTCCACCCCTCCCATAAAGAAATGGACTGCCGGGCAGACCAGAAAGGGTCGATCACGGAAAGGGAACTTTGATTTCTTGAGAAAGTTGAGGGGATAATGTTCCCATTCTCCTTGGGGGACTTGGGTCAGGTCAAAAAACACATCCCCATTTTGAGAGGCATGATAAAGAGCGATAGAGAGGCGGTCCCGTTGGGTAATGATGGCTTGGTTAAAATCTTCCCGAAGGTTAAGCCTCTCCAATAGATCTTCTCCTTTCTCATTGAATAAACGGACTTCCTTTGGATAGGGAGGATAGAGGAGAAAAGAAGAGAGCCGTGGCTCTCCCAATACAAACGGATAAAATTGGACAAATTCTAAATCGAAAAGGGGAAGACCTGCCCGAAGGGCTAAAGCATATCCGTCTCCGAGAATGCTTCTCTGATTATCATTTCTACGATAAATCGACCCGGCTCCACCGGTGGATAGAACAACTGCTCTCGATTGAATCAAGCAGGGCTTACCGTCTTTGAAAAATCCGAATGCCCCCCGAGCTTCGCCTTCTTCGACGACTAAATCAAAGACGACCAAACCCGGTAAAGGTTTGATGGAACTGTTTCTTAGTCTTTCGATTAGGGGTTTGATTAAGAGGATTCCGGGGAGTTGAGAGGAATCCTTTGGCCGATTCACGATAAATCCAGTGGCTTTATCAAGAACGACGACTCCGTAGTCTCTCAATTTTTCTGTCGTATCCGGACTTTTTTCAACGAGGGCCTTCACCAGCCTGACCTGGTTTAATCCCCTTCCCGATTCCAAGGTTGCTCGGAGATGTTCCTCTTTGGAAAAGCCTGCGTTCGCAGCCGTGAAGACGCCATTGGCCAGGGAAGTATTAGTCCCCATTCCAATGGCAAATTTTCCTACAAGGAGAACACGAAGGCCGGCCTTCTCTGCTTCGAGAGCAGAAATGAGGCCAGTCAGGCCACTGCCGATTACAAGAATGTCGGTGGTGAGTTCTTCCATAGGGAGACCTGCTGACTGCAGGCCACGAGGGTGGACAAAAATCTAAGCCTTTTTCTTAGGCTTCATGGGCTTTTCACAGCAGATGATGTCGCAAGTATCGACGCATCCGCAGACCTGATCCACGGTGACGGCTAGACCGCAAACGCTGCATTTATATACGTCTCCCAGCTTCACACCCTTTTTGGCCACTTTTTTTACCACCTTTTTTGCCCGTTTTTTGCCCGGTTTCTTCACTGCCATCCTGTCCTCCTTTTTTACGAAGTTTTATTTATCTCATCCTGAGCGCGGTAATTTCGCTCGCTTCTTTCATTCGAAACCTCCTAAGTTCATCAGGGTCACTCGCCCAATGCCGCATTCCAGATCGGGTGGCTTTTGTTGAGACTATCTCTCATTCTATCTTTTTCGAATATTCTTGGCTCCTCTTAATGGACTCCAATTCAAATTCGATATGACCAATGGGTAGCTCCAACTCAATCAGGATCGGAACCTTTTCTCCATCGGCAGTGTACCAGATTCGGATTTTCCCCTCTTTCTCTTCAAAGGTCGAAAAAGAGGTGCTGGACTCAAGACACACAGCCTCCACCTCTCCATACATTTTTGACTTCACCTTCCCCTTTTTCGAATAAAAGACCATCTGGCGCAACTTTTTCCCGTCGAAAATAGACATCGGAATATCCTGCCCCGGACGAACCTCTTCTCTCAAATAGCATCTGGCAAACATCGAAAGGGGATCATAGGTCTCATTCAGAAGCGGAAATTCCTGCTTCTCCTTTTCCTCTCCTTTTTCGGCCATCACTTTCTTATTAGGGAAATCAAACGTGAACGTTTGAAGATAATTTTTTCTCCCGATGAGGAACCCCTCCTGATCAATCTCTTTCACATACTGGACCGGAGAGCATGTCTCCGCATCCATGGTTGAGAGAAATCGGTTCTTCATTCTGAATAAGAATCCGAAGGGAACAGATTCCACGGAGGCATAAATCTGATAAAGAGACTTTCCCTGTTCGGAAGATCCATTTTCAATTTTAATGGAAGCCCTGAGGATGGGAATACCGAACTTCTTTGCCGTATAGGAAAATACCTTTCCAGGCCCGGGTTTTGGTTCCGGAACCTGTTTCTGCTCATTACTATGGGCGATGAATCCCCAGCCTGAAAGGGCTCCAACAAAAAGGAGGATTCCAATTCCTGACTTCCATCTGTCCTGTCTCATGTTTTTGGACCTATTCTTCAACAAAAGTATTTTAAACGATCTCCCGCCGTGGAAGCAAATGTTTCCCCGCTTTTCTTTTTTCTTCGTTGCCTTGACGGATCAAATTCATATGTGCTACCCATGAAGACAAATTTAGAATCATCCGAGGGCCCAAGCGGTGCGAATTGCATCTATCCAGTTGAAAATCATCGAGGAATCAAAAGATAAATCCTTGATACATGCTTCCCAGATGATTCGCCAATGTCGGGACGCAAATCTTATTCTCTTGCCAGAACTCTGGAATATTGGATTTATGAGTTTTGATCGTTATCGGGGGGAGGCCGAAACGCAAGAGGGTCCGACCTTAACCCTTCTCCGCACTTTGGCCGAAGAACTCTCGTGCCATCTTTACACCGGTAGTTTTGTAGAGAAGAAAGGGAATCAATTTTAACAATTCCAGCTTTCTTTTAAACCCCAAAGGAGAGATCCTCGGAAGTTATCAGAAGATTCACCTTTTCACCTATCAGTCTGAGGAGGCAGAGATTTTGACCCCTGGCACATCCGTCACGGTGATCTCCACCGAATTCGGAAACCTAGGACTGGCCATCTGCTACGACTTAAGATTTCCAGAATTGTTCAGGAAGATACTCGACCAGGAAGCTGAGTTCTTCCTTGTCTCCTCTGCCTGGCCCGCTCTTCGTCTGGAACACTGGCTCCTCCTCAATCAAACAAGAGCCTTGGAGAATCTCTCCTATCTCATCTCATCCAACTGCGTTGGGATCAATCGGGGAACACAGTTTATCGGGCACAGCTTGATCGTCGACCCAATGGGCCAAATCATCGCTGGGAGCAATGAAGAGGAGTGTGTTGTCTGGGCAGAAGTGAATCGAGATACTGTTCTAAAGGCCAGAGCGGAATTTCCCGCCCTGAGAGACCGATTCTTCAAAACTTAGGTTGATTCAGTCAATGGGATATCGAATGATTCGGCGAGAAGCTTTCTTGCGCTCTGCGCTTCGCAGATATCAGCCGCAGTCTGAGTAACCACAGTAGCACTTCGCGCAGCCCTCTTCGAAGACAAGAGGCCCTCCGCATTCGGGGCACGCCCCTCTTTGAAAGACCAAGCTTAAGCTTCGTTGAAAAGAACCCTCCTCTTCTTTCGGGGGATGTTTTGGAAAGGAGATTCCGACCCGGGGCTCGGTCTTCGTCCTCCCTTCCTTCTCTTGAAGGTGCCATTCAATGGCCTTGGCGACTGCATCCGAGCAAGAGAGAACCTTTCCTTCCCGGTACCAGACCGGCGTATGGCAGCTGATACCCTTCAGCTGTCGAACGATATCTTCCGGCTCAATCCCTGATCGAAAGGCCAGCGAGACCAGGCGGCCGATGGCCTCGGATTGAGAGGCGACACAGCCTCCCGCCTTTCCAATCTGGTTAAAGATCTCAAAAAGGTTTCCCTCCTCATCTTCGTTCACCGTTACATAGAGGTTTCCGCATCCGGTGCGGATCTTTCGTGTAGAACCGTGAATCACATCTTGGCGAGCCCTTGGTTTCCTCTCTTCCTCGCGAAACGCCTCTTCCTCTTTCGATCGATCCTTGCCTTGGGAATCCACTCCTTTATAAAGAACTTGTTTGGCTCGACTCCTGTCCCGGTAGATGGTCACGCCCTTACAACCCAGTTCGTAAGCCAATCGATAGACCTTCGCCACCTCCTGGACGGCGGCGTCGTGAGGAAAATTGACGGTTTTCGAAACGGCATTATCCGTATATTTTTGAAAAGCGGCTTGCATCCGGATATGGTCCTCAGGGGTAATATCGTGGGCTGTCACAAAGAGTTTCCGGATGTTCTCCGGAACTTCTTTGACATCCTGGATATTCCCGCTGTAAGCGATCTTCCGCATCAGTTCTTCCGAATGGAATCCTTCCTGCTTGGCCAACGTTTCGAAGTATGGGTTGACTTCCAAGAGTTCCCTACCCTCTAAGACATGGCGGATAAAGGCCAGAGCGAAGAGGGGTTCAATCCCCGAGGAGGTTCCTGCAATAATGGAAATGGTTCCGGCAGGAGCAATGGTCGTGACCGTCGCATTTCTCATCGCGTCCCAGCGGCTTTTCAACGCACTTCCATCGAAATTCGGAAAAGACCCTCTCTTCAGGGCCAACTCTCTGGAGGCCTCTCTCGCCCTCTTCTGAAGAAAGGCCATGACCTTTCCCCCGATCTCTAAGGCTTTCGGGCTATTGTAAGGAATTCCCAACAGGATCAGAAGGTCAGCAAATCCCATCACCCCAAGGCCGATCTTTCGATTCGCCTTGGTCATTGCCTCGATCTGGGGAAGTGTATAGCAATTCATATCGATTACGTTATCTAAGAAATGGATGGCCTTTTCAGTCCCTGAACCCAGCCTTTCCCAATCAATGGCCCCGTTCCTGACCATATTCGAAAGATTGATCGAACCAAGGTTGCAGGACTCGTAAGGAAGGAGCGGTTGTTCGCCGCAAGGGTTGGTGCTCTCGATCTGTCCGACGTCAGGAGTGGGGTTGTCCTGATTGATCCGGTCAATAAAAATGATTCCCGGGTCCCCGTTCTTCCAGGCGTAATGGACCATCTTCTCAAAAACCTCGCGGGCATTGAGAGAAGAAACGATTTCTTTCGTCCTTGGATTCCGAAGCGCATACTCCTTACCTTCTTCCACGGCCTCCATGAATTCGTTGGTAGCCGCCACCGAGATATTGAAATTGGTGAAATGATGGTCACCCTCTTTGCATTGGATGAAATCAAGAATGTCCGGGTGGTCCACGCGAAGGATTCCCATGTTCGCTCCCCTCCGCGTTCCCCCTTGTTTGATCGTCTCCGTAGCTGTATCAAAAACGCTCATGAAAGAAACGGGGCCGCTCGAAACTCCTTGCGTTGAACCCACCACATCATTCCTGGGTCTGATACGGGAGAAAGAGAAACCTGTTCCGCCCCCGCTTTTTTGAATCAAGGCCATCTGTTTTACGGCGTCAAAGATTTCATCCATAGAATCTCCTACTGGGAGAACAAAACAGGCCGAGAGCTGTTGAAGCTCTCTTCCTGCATTCATCAACGTTGGAGAATTGGGAAGGAAGTCCAAAGAGGCCATCAAAGAATAGAATTCGTCTTCAAGAAGAGGCAGATCGATCTCAGGATGATAGAACCGGTCGGCTTGGGCAACATTCTTTGCCACGCGCCTAAAAAGCGCTTCGGGTGTTTCTACGATGTTTCCCTGTGCGTCTTTTTGCAGGTAGCGTTTCTTCAGCACGGTCATGGCATTTTGCGTCAGTTGAGCCAACTCCATCTTTTTCCACCTCCACTAAATATAAGCAGTATTAGAAACCTTACCACAATATTTTGTGTTGTCAAGGGAAATTTTTGGGGCAAGAACCCACGGGGTGAGAGTTGTGATCCCAAAAATCTTCACCCATCACAAAGAGCGCACGGACAGCGTCTTTTTCCCCTTATTCCTAAGGTGAAAAGAATGGTCAGGGTGGACGACGAAGAAAGGGGAGATTATCTGCCGTAATCAAAGTGAAATTCTTGTCCGGGCGAGAGGTGAGTTTCTAACCCAGTTAAGCCGATATTTCCAATTTTTGAAGCAGCGGAAGGACTCAGAATGAAATCGTCATTTCTCGTATTGAAACTATAGTCCATTTTAACCCCATACAGTCTCAGCCAACTCTAATCCGGCGTCGATAGGCTTCGGTGTGATAGACCTCGGGGTTCACGGTGTTGGGAGCCTTCTCTTTTTTCAGCATGGCGAGGGCATTGGTCGCGGCCATGGTGGCCATTTTATCACGAGTTTCCCTCGAGGCACTTCCGAGATGGGGAAGGAGTACTACATTATCACATTCCATCAGTCCCGGAGCTAAGTCCGGCTCGTTCTCATAAACATCCAGCCCCGCCCCTGCGATTCTCTTCTCCTTCAAAACCTTCACCAAAGCTTTCTCATCGATGATAGGCCCCCTCGACGTATTGATCAGATAAGCGGTTGGTTTCATCATGGAGAATTCCCTCTCGCCAATCAGGTGACGCGTTTTTTCGGAAAGCGAGGTATGAAGGGTGATAAAATCACTTTCTCGTAAGAGGTCAGATAATTCTCGATAGTGCACGCCCTCCGTTTGTTCAACGGCTTCTTTCTGGAAAGGGTCATAAGCCAGAACCCGGATGTCAAACCCCTTCGAGCGCTTAAAGACGGCCTGCCCGATTCGTCCGAATCCGACGATGCCCAAGGTTTTCCGCTTTCCACTTCCTCCGGGGCTCACATCCGTCCCAAGAAGAAGTTTTGGGCTCCAGATTTTAAAATGTCCTTCTTTCACGTATTGGTGTCCTTGAACAATGTTCCTTGCAACGGCCATGATCAGGGTCCAGGCCAGGTCTGCTGTGGTATCGGTCAGTACTCCTGGCGTATTGGTGACAGGAATGCCCAGTTGGGTAGCTATTTCCACGTCGATGTTATTGTACCCCACCGCGTAATCGGCAATGCCCAGGAGTTTGGGGTTGGCCTCCATAACGGCGCGGTCGATTTCTTCCGTAAGAAGACAGAGGAGAACATCGGCCTTCTTGATCCCATGAAGGATCTCTTCTTTCGAAGGTGTTTCATCTTCCGGCCCTGGCCAAACATCCACCCCTGCCTCTTTTCTTAGCAGGGCCAGTCCTGCTTCCGGAATCAAACGGGTCACATAAACTTTCATGATTTCTTCAAAAAGACAGTTCGCGGAACCGAGGCTCAGTGGCAACTCAACGTTTCTTCGCGGTCAACTCCTTTATCTTCCAAAAGAGGCTCGATAGATCACAGAGCCTTCTTCCCCAGAAAGGGGTCGATGATTTTCTGGCCTCGGGATGGATAAAGCAAAAATGACGACATTTGATCTCCTGCAGTGCCTCCTCAAATCCCTTCTCGTCTCTCTCGTCATCGAAATAATCCGGAATCCAATATCCCAAAGAAGAAAAAGCACTCTTGTCACCGGAATGGTAATGGTAAAAATCCATAAACTGACTGAGTGAGGTTTTCACTCCGTATTCCTCGGGATCGAGATGCCAGGGCGAACCCGGCTCCATCTCAATTGTAAAGGTACGAATCCCTCTCACATTTGGATACCGGTGACGGATTATCTTTTGGAGTCGAATCGTCTGTTGAACGTCTTCTTCCTTCTCAAAGGGGATGCCAAGGGTGAAGAAAAGATCGCAGAAGACGCCTTCGGCTTTCAACTGGTCAAGGGACTCCAGCAGCGCATGATTGGAATAGGAATGCCCCTTATGCATTTTTCTCAGCCGCTCTGACCCAACCTCAGGAGAGAGTGCGACCAAGGATTTGGGACCCGGAAAAGTCGCTTTAAAGGACCGGATAAAATTGATTGTGGGGAGTCCAAAGGACTCGAAGAAACACTCCATCCTAATCTTTTCTTCCCGGATGCGGGCGAAGAGGTCGAGGAAATACTGGGGTCTCTGGGGATAAGGATCGAAGCAGATATGGAAGGTCTCATAGCCGTAAGCGATTGCCTCTTTAATCGATTGTAGAACACGCTCCACGCTTCTAAAGGTCACTTCTTTTCTGCCCGTGATCGTCTCCAGAGAGGAACGACCGCCGCCGCACCACGTGCATTGAAAAGGACAGCCCCTTCCCACCGTGAGATCATGGATGGGCGACTTGAGAGAGTACATCCAGAAATTCTTCTGTTTGGAAACTCCCTTGACATAGAAAAATTGACCGATATAACGGATATAGGTAGGATAATTCTTCAACAAGGGGAAGTTCGTGAAGGAGAGCTGATTGAGCTCTTTCTCCGAGGCGATGTAGGAAAGAGGATTGATAAGAATTCTCCCTTTCCTTCTCCACGTCAGGTTGGGAACGGAAAAGAGATCGCCTTTCCCTTGCAAGAGCGCACTCGCCAATTCCAAGACGGGGGCTTCTGCTTCACCCCGAATGATCCCGTCCACACCGTCGAAGTTCCTCATGATCTCTTCGTGGAAAAAACTGGCGGTGAACCCTCCTAAGAGAATGTACGTCTGAGGAGAGGCGGCTTTGATCTTCTTGACATGCTCCATCACGTCGAAGCTCTGATGGTGCCAGTGGAGGTCCATCGCGACGATCCGCGGGGCCTTCTCGCGGAGATATTCCAGGATTGAAAAATTGTGATCTTCAATCCACTCCACTCCCAGGTGCACCACTTGAGCGGAAATACCACAACGTTGGAGAAGGTCGGCCAATCCAAGGAGGCCCATGGGCAGTAAGTTGATCCAGATGAAATGATTGACCGGCCGGTAATAGTTGATCAGCTTGGGGACATGGAGAAAAATAATGTCAGGTCTTCCCATTGGGGAAATTGTAAAACGCTCATACGTACTATTTCAACCTCATCCAAAAAATTACCATTTGGAGCAGGAAACGGTTTCAAACCATTCCGTACAGAAATGTGTGATTCGGAATTTTTGGCTTTAGGCTCGACGCAGCTTTTTGAGGATAATTCTGGCGGCAATGAAGCCTGAAAGACTCGCGCCCACAATGCCGTGCGAGGGTCGGGTATAGTGGCCGACCTGATACAAGCCCGGGATAGACGTTTGATGCGGAGGTCTTAAATTTCCGACCTGTTGCGGTGTGGATGCCAGACCGTACATCGCCCCCAATTCATTTCCGGTATATCGCTCTAAGGTCAACGGAGTTGCGGCTTCATAAAACAGGAGATGGTCTCTCAGACCTGGGATGAGCTTTGATTCCAATTGGCGGAGGATTTTCTGGGAGAAATCGTCTTTAATGCATCGGTACTTTTCAGAATCCCCTCCTCCCCATTTCCCATGATAATGATAAGGGACATTGATCAGAACACTCAAAACGTGCTGCCCAGGAGGAGCCAAAGAAGGATCCAGCATCGTGGGGATGGAAACCATCATGGTCGGGTTCTGGGGAATCTCACCCCTTCGCAATATCCGATCTTCCTCCTCTAAATCAGACAAAAAACGGAGATAGGTAAAATACGGAAGGCCCATTCCTCTTAGATCCAAATCGGTGGCGATATAGAGAACGAAACAGGAGAGCGAGTATTCAAGGCGGCTCCACTTTTTTGCAAAACGTTTTTGAATTTCAGGGGGAAGCATCTTGACCAAAAGATTCGGATTGATGTCGGAGATGATTATTGGCGCTTGAGATATTTCTCCATTCTTTGTCAGCACCCCTTCGACCCTGCCATCTCTTATCCGAATTCGATCCGCCTCTGTTTGAAGATGAAGCTTGCCGCCAGAATGGAGAAAAGCATCGGCCATGGCTTCTGAAATCTTTCCCATCCCACCCTTTGGATAAAAGACGCCTTCCATCAGGGCCTTGTTAATCATGACGGCGAGGAATAGAAAAGAAAGCCTCGAAGGAGGATCCGTGACTGGAAGAGAATGAAGAGCCATCTTAATCTCCCCTCCGCTGAAAAGATTGTCCAAAATCGCCTGGTGACTGGATCGATGAAACCGAACTAGATTTCGGAAATAGAAGGGGAAGAAGATCTTCTGGATCGTGGTTATTTCTGAGTATGCTTTTATTTCCTCGCCAATTCGTTTGACCATGGAAAGATAGGTTTTCAACCCTTTCTCCTCTTGGGGAAAGAGGCTAAAAAGCGCATCGGTATAAGAATGAAATCCACCCGGACGGAGATGAATCTCAAATCCGGGATAGATATTTCGAACGTGGTCGATCGGAATAAATTCAATCTCCTCACGTGCACCGATCTCATTAAGGATCTGATAAAATTCTCCCCCCTCGTGACATCCTCCGACAAAGGCACCTGTTGCGTCGAAGGTGAATCCATCCCTTTTGAAGGAGACGACATAACCTCCCACCTGGTCCTCTTTTTCCAGGAGAAGGGTCTTTAAACTTTTCTTCGCCAAGAGAGCTGCTGCCGTTAATCCTCCCATCCCGGCTCCAATGACGATGGCATCGTATCCCTGAGCACTTCCCATATTTCTCCCTCGAAAAAATGAAAAGGTTGGCATGACAAAACGCGGGTGGATTATAACAGATTCATCAGAGAAATGTAAAAATACCCTTTCCATTCGAGAAGAATACAGTATTTACCCTATTTATTCGGAGACCTGTGCGTACTAATCTGTTCCTGTGCTGATTCTTTCCTCATGAATAGTCATTATGAGTCTTTTTCAGTGGGTGACAGGCTCATGGATGGATATACCATTCCTGCCAAGGGGGTGCGGAAATGAAAAGAGGATGGATCCTTGCCTTGTTAGCGTTTGGGATCGCGTCGTGGGTTTTTCCTCTGGCTCAGGCCGAAACGGAGAGAAAACCAGTTCAGAAGCCGAAGGCGGCAGCGGCCAATGGCATAGATGAAGCGGCGTGCTTCGCCTGCCACCAGGAAATCCAGAAGCTCATGACCAACGGGAAGCATACGAAGGCAATAAATTGTGTCCTTTGCCATCCCGAAACCCAGGCCCATCTAAAGGATAGTACCAAGAAACCGGTGACCCGCCTGGACCCTGAGGCTTGTGCCGGCTGTCATAAAGAGCAATATCAAAGCTCGCTGGCCATTGGCTGGAAATCGAAGGCAAAACTGGAAAAGTCCGTCCCCACCGGCCGGTCGCCGAAGTCCGATTTATTATTGATGCCCCATGGGTTCACCAAGGAGCACAATGAGCCGCGGTCCCACATATTCATGCTCTCTGATTACATGATTGTCGACAGAGCCTACGGGGGTCGTTTCCAGTTGAAAGACTGGACCTGTATTGATAAGACAGGCAGACTTTGGGACATCATTGTTGATACGGAAAAAGATCTCCCTCAGACCGCCAAAGCGGCCAACACGGTCTGCCTGACGTGCAAAACCTCTGATGCCGTACTGAAGTGGCCTTATCGCGGGGACGCCAATCCGAACACCCCTCTGAAGCGGGCTCCAAACCCGGCCGCTATGGAGATGGCCCGGGGGGTTCAGTCTCCCATGGGCTGTATCCACTGCCACGATCCTCATGCTGCCAAGCCGCGGGTGATCCGTGACGCCCTGATCGAGGCTGTCGTGGATCGCAGGGAAGGAACGTATCCCTATGACCGACAAAAAAGCAAAGAGATCACCATGGAAAAGATCTGGTTCAAGCGGGGAGGACAGGATTTCCGGGCCATCGGGATCCTCAATAAACCCGATTCCAACCTGATGTGCGCCCAGTGCCATGTGGAATACAACTGTAATCCGGGCATCGACACCAAGACCATGCAAGCGATCACTGTGGACGACCGGCGGGCCAACTATTTCCCCTGGACCAACGTCTTCGACGTGGGGAAAAAGTACGAAAGTGTGGACTTCAGGGATTTCAAACATGCGATCACCGGAGCGTTGCTGACCAAACTCCAGCACCCCGATGTGGAAACCCAATGGGGAAGCAAACACGAAAGAGCCGGCGTGGAATGTAAAGACTGCCACATGCCTAAGATAAAGCAGAAGGGGAAAGAGTATACCTTACACGGAGCGGAGCGGCCCCGGTATATGCTGAAAGACAGCTGTTTGCGGTGCCACTCCGATTGGACAGAGCAACAGGCAGAGTATGAAATTGACGCGATCCAGGCATACATACGGGGCAAGATGCGTAAGGCGGAGTTCTCGCTTGGGCGGCTGATCGAAACCTACGCCCTCGCCAAAGACCTGGGAGTCAGTGAGGGTGTTCTAAAGGATGTCCTCAAAGAGCATGATAGAGCGCATATCCTCTGGGAGTGGTGGACAGCGGAGAATAGCGACGGATTCCATAACCCCGAACAGGCCCGGCAGTCTCTGGCCGAGTCCGTCAATGCTTCGCAGAAGGGAATCGAAATGCTGAACAAGGCGATCAGTCAGAAAATCGCCCCAAAATAACATGGTGCCGTCCGTTTAACGCTACTTTGAGTCGGATGGCGAAAAAAGCTCCTCAAGAGCGCTGAAATAAGATCTGGAAGCCAGACCAAGAATTAAAGAGATAGGCCATTTCAAAGAAGCCCAGATTTATTGTAGGAGATTAACGCATTCTTCTCCAAGATCGATCTTTCCTATGATTGCCATATGGGGACCAATCTTTTGTCGAGTCTGCCTTTATCTCCACATGATGAGTATGGCAAT
>DASPPQ010000153.1:0-4203 GCA_035625415.1 Thermodesulfobacteriota bacterium | reverse complement strand
CTTTGTCGGTGAACTAAACGACCCCCTTTCCCACTCTTCCTTCCTGTAATCGAGTTTTGACATTGCCCACCAAAAGGTGTAGATTTCAACTCATAATCCAGACAAACCGACGACCAATTACTCAAAGGATAGGTGAATGGGTAGGATTCTTGTAAATTACAACCTGCAGTAGAATAATTGTTAGGCTACCCAACCGCAGCAACTCACCGATTTCTTTCACAGGAGGTATAGCCATGCTGACACGTGACGAACTGGAGACCCTCGCGAGGCATTTCCTGGACGCCTGGAACTCCCAGGACGTAGAGGCTGTTCTCGCGTGCTACACCACGGATCTCGTCTACCGTGACCCGAACACCCGCGCCTCCGTCATAGGATCCGACAGTATGCGGCGCTATCTCACGAAGCTGTTCGCCACGTGGAGTATGACTTGGTCATTGCGTGAGGCACACGCATTCCGAGACAGCGACGGTGCTGCGATACTTTGGCACGCCACTTTCTCGAGGACGGGTCAAAAGTCACGTGTCGAAGCCGATGGCATGGATTTCATCGCGCTCCGGGGCCGCCTCGCATACCGAAACGAGGTCTATTTCGACCGCGCAGTTCTCAGTGAGGTGTAGTTAGGACATTCCGAATGGAGCAACGACAAAGGGATACGCGCAGCCGGGCCCGCGCCAGCGGCTGAACGCCGATCGTTATACTTTCTTTCTTCCCGTAATCATCAAGGTTGAAGGTTACCTTGGAGCGAAGACTTGTAGGTGGAAGCTTCAAATCGGTATTTGACCGGCAAGACTTTTGGGAAAGCGAGGATAACTTCCTTGTAATCGAGTCCGTCCTCGTCCCAACCATCACCCAATGCTTTGGTTGGTAATATTGACCGGAAATAATTGGGGAGTTCTTGGGCTGGCGGGAATAGTTAGAACGCATTATACTTAGGCTGCTAGAAGGGATTAAAACTACAAAATGATGCTAATCATTCTCGCAATTATTGCCGCTGTCCTGGCTTTTGTTCAGAACTCAATAATGTTCGTTTTTGGTTTTAAGGAAAAGGCTATTTTTGCCTTCCCTCTTTCGTTTATTGGAATTTTCATTGCTGAAATTATCTTGATCTGGGCTGGCGCCTTTTTCATTCGCCGCTTTATCAAGACCAAAATAGAAGCGTTGTTTATCGTTCACTCACTTATTATTCTAGGTATCGCGGAGTTGATACTGCCTGTGAGCTATGTTTCCATTTATTTTAAACATGTACAACGGAAAAGCGTACTAAATAGAATTGAACTTGTTGGAAAATCAGTCGAAATACTTGCATCAGAGCATGAAATCGGAAGTCGCTTTGCACTGAAGTATAGCTTGAAATTCCCTAAAACAGGCCACTATCTTACCTTTCCAGCTGATATTGAGTTGCATAATAAGTCTAGCGTGTTGGGATATTACTTTCGAAAACTTCACCCCGAGTATTATGACGAACGTTTTATGTTTGAGCCCTCCAAATCCTATGATTTCATAGTAGTATTTGATTCGGGATCTAAAAGGTTTGATATGGCTCAAGAAAATGCCAATATACAAATTTGTGACGGAAAAGATTATTTCATGGCCTGTCGGACAATAAAAATAGAGGTCGGGGCTCTGCTAAAAAATGCGCTCGCTTCCAACCCTACTCCTACAGCTCATGAACCCGTCGTATCAGTTGATAATTTCTGGGATATTGCCGAAAAAAGTATTCGTTTGGCCGATTTAAAAATTACCTCAAGGCAAACCAAAACAGAATCGCCATTGGAGTTTTCTTTCGTGATTACCAATAGAGGCAACGAGAATATCAAAATCCCGGACGAGCGATTCAGTTCACTTATAAATATCCATTATGCCTGGGAGGCAATTAATGAAGCAGCGAAAAAGACCCAAGTTACACCAGGTATTTACCGCTTTGGAAATTCTGTTTCGGCAGGAGGGACTCAATTTACTTTTCAGAAAAAAGATGTAATATCTCCTGGAGAAAAGGTGCTCATTCAGGATAAAATCGATTTCGTCCGAGTCTTCCGACCCTTGGCCCCTGGAGAATACAAGTTGCATATATTGCTATTTAATAATTATTCTACGGACAGGAACATCCCAGTACAAGAATTAACGGCGAGTTTCTTAATTGTTCCGTAATCGGTTGATTTAATTCTTATTGAGGATTGTCCCCAGCGGAATTATGGCAATTCCGCTGCGTTCCATTGCCACCTGTGGTCTCGGTCGCTACAATTTCTTTCTAATGGAAATCATCAACCTTTGATGTGAACTGGTCCCCTTGCTTTGTAGGTGGAGTCTTCAACCGTCTTCTTGAGGACTCCTTCCTGAAATGTTGTGTCTACATTTTTGTCCCACCATACAAGACTTCAAGTCGTAATCGATGCTTTTGAATGACCTAAACCCATTCACATGCCCTTATAAGATAATCAAAGAGTAGGAGGTGTTGTCCTTAACCACTTCTCCGAAAACCCCTTCCAGAATACCCGTGTGCCCCTTCAAGTTGCGGGTCGAGGCCTTTTGCTTCAACCGGGTAATGGTGATGACGGATAGGGCAGAAGGATTTGAGCCAGAAAGAGATGGTACGCGAAGCCTACCTCCGCGAATCCTTAAAATAGGTTGAGAAGCATTTTAAACCTTATAATACTAAAAAGCCTTAAAATAGTTTGACACTCAACAAAACTTGTATATAATATCTCAGAAGAGGTGATATTGGAGTAGGGGGCTATTCATCCTTTAGCGGTGGGGAAAGGGAATGGTAGACCCTGGTCGTCCAATTAAATTGAGCTCTCGTTGTTTCACCCTACCTGTGGTTGACAGGCGCGGGCGGAACTATGAGGGCTTTTTTATTTGTTTGGTATGAGGATACCACAATGAAAGATCAACACAAGACAAAGAGGCAACTTATCGAGGAATTGGGTGTGTTACGTAATCAGCTCGATGAACTTAAGGACGCAGAAACTAAACGCAAGCAGGCGGAGGAGGCTTTGCGAATAGCGTCTCTATACACCCGGAGCTTGATCGAAGCAAGTCTCGATCCTTTTGTTACCATCGGTGCGGACGGAAAGATTATGGACGTGAACAAAGCTACAGAACTTGTGACCGGTGTTCCCCGCGAGCAACTGATTGGAAGCGATTTTTCTAGTTTTTTTACCGAGCCTTGGAAAGCCAGAGAAGGTTATGAGGAAGTTTTCTCGAAGGGGACGGTCACGGACTATCCTCTTGCCATTCGCCATACAACAGGACGGACAACAGAAGTTTTATATAACGCAACGGTTTATAGGAACGACGCGGGGGAAGTACAGGGGGTCTTTGCCGCAGCTCGGGACATCTCCCAACTCAAAAAGTCTCAGGATGCATTGCGGACAGCTTCGTTTTATGTACGGAGCCTGATTGAAGCAAGTCTTGATCCTCTCGTGACAATCAGACCGGACGGCAAGATCATGGACGTAAATGAGGCGACAGAGCGGATAACGGGTCTTGCGCGTAACCGCCTCATTGGGAGCGATTTCTCAGAATATTTCACCGAGCCCGATAAAGCCAGAGAAGGGTATCAGAGGGTGATGTCTGAGGGGTTTGTAAGGGATTACCCCCTTTCGATTCGTCACATTTCGGGCTCAACAACGGACGTTCTCTATAATGCTACTATTTACAGGAACGAGGCTAGCAAGATACAAGGCGTCTTCGCTGCTGCCCGTGACATTACCGAACGGAAGCGAGCGGAAAAAGCCCTTCAGGAGTCAGAGAAGAAATATAGAGAGGTAGTGGAAAATGCAACAGAGATTATTTACGCCGTTGATGAGAAAGGGAATTTCACTTACGCCAATCCTGCCGGGTTAAAGGTGACAGGGTATTCGCTTGAAGAACTGCGGGGATTCAGCTATATGGACCTCGTCCTTCCAGAGCATCGTGAAAGAGTTATGGAGACCTATGTCAACCAGTTCCGTGAGAAGATATCCACAACCCATATTGAATTTCCATTTTTTAACAAAGCTGGTGAAATTATATGGTTCAGCCAGAATGCTACACTTGTTATTGAAGGTGAACGAGTGGTTGGATTTCATATCATTGCCAGGGATATCACGGAACGTAAGAGGGTGGAGGAATTCCTTCGGGAAAGTGAAGCACGATATCGCGATCTCATTGAAACTGCCCGAGATGTCATCTTTACGCTTTCACCGCAAGGTGTGTTTACGT
>DASPPQ010000152.1:0-3280 GCA_035625415.1 Thermodesulfobacteriota bacterium | reverse complement strand
CCGATCGGCTCTTGCTGTGTGATGATTTTTCATACCGTACGGTTGGAGCTCAGCTGGGACTACGAACATCTTGGCTTCAGCCAGTACTCATGGCAGCACGGCACCAAAACGTTATCACGCTGGCAAATTACACTGAAGCTCTTATTGGCATGATTCAATGCAAAATGCAGTTTATTTCAATTGATAGCCAAGTTTTGCTCTTGCTGGCGCGAGATCTGAGCGATGATGGCACAAAATTCATGAAAGTAGCGGAAAGTCTCTGCATCCCAGATGCTGATATTGGATCAGTTATCCGCGTTGCTGCCAATTTTTTCACCGAAATTTGGAGGGAATGGAACCCTCCACTCCGTCACAAAGCCCAAACGGGCAAGGTCCTTGAGTGCCTAATGAAAGGCCGAGGCGCAATATACCGCGGTATCTCGGCAGCACTTCTGCGAGATGTTGTTTCCCCTGGTAATGGCTTTGGTGACTATTTGCGTGGATGGCTACAAGGGCATTTCTTTCCCCCTTAGAATGAAGATTGTAAGAGAGGAAGTGCCAAGGGAGAGGTCCAGCCAATCGTAATAAAGTATTTAAAAAAGTACGGGGGATGTCGATAAAATCATAAATTTCTATTTATTTCATAGTGATCTATCTTTCTGCGAAATACGCGAACTTTTTCATCCCCTGCCCCCTTCCTGCTCGGCTAAATCAACGAATCTTAATTCCACATCTTTGCTTCCGCCCTCACCCCGCCCTCTCCCACCGGCCTGCCTGCGCGAAGCCGCTTCGGCCAAGGCAGGGGAGAGAGGAAAAGTTCGGTTTACGTTTGAGGATAGGAATCGGAGAGGTATATTCTGTGAACCAGGAAATGGGGATTGGGGGGCCGGGACGGGCGAACTGTTCCCTCAGGCCTTCACAAAGCTGATGCCGAAAGTTCCGGGGCCGCCATGAGATGTGATGACCCCCCCGAGCTTACACCGGTGAACGAACGAAATACCCGGAATCTTCATCAGCTTCTCAAGAAGTCCTGTCATAACGTCACCGTTGTCCGACTCGGCCACCGAGAGTAGGAGGCGCGAACCTTCCCGCGCTTCGTTTTCCACCAATTCCACAAATCGGTTGAGCAGCCTTTCAGTGGTGCGGATCTTCTCGACGGGTTGAACCTCGCCTTCCATCAACTTTAAAAGGGGCTTGATTTTCATGACGGTCCCCAGGAACGCCTGGGCCTTGCCGATACGGCCTCCCCGGTGCAAATACTCGAGAGAATCGACCGAAAAATACGTTTTTATCTTTCGGGTGAGCCCTCGGGCAAAATCGACTACGCTTTCAAAAGAAGCCCCTGAGTTTGCTTTCTCTGCGCAGAGGAGAATAATCATGCCCAGTCCCAACGAGGTTTGAAGGGAATCGACCACTTCTATCCGGGCTTCGGGAAAATGACTTCTGGCCAGCGCCGCGGACTGATACGTTCCGCTTAACTTCGATGAAATATGGATGGAGAGGACAGGTTCACCTTCTGCCGTAAAAGGGGCGAAGGCATTGATAAAATCCTGGGGCGAGGGCTGGGATGTGGTTGGAAAGGCTTTTGAGTTCCTCAACATCCTATAATATTCGTCCGGTTCAATATCATAAAAGTCGAGCCATGTTCTTTCTCCCAGATGAATGGTAAGAGGAACCACGTCTATGTCGTATTTCTGATAGAGGTCTCTCGATAGGTCCGCAGTGCTGTCTGTGATGATCTTCATATTTCTTTCCCTCGCTTCACTCTACCGAAATGAGATAGTGCGCATAGGGTTGCCCTCCCCAATAAAGCTCGACCGTCTTGTTTTGAAAACGGGACTGCAAGGCGGACTTCAGGGCTTCCAGGTCGTTTTCCTCAATAGAATCCCCATAAAAAAGGGTGATGATTTCATGGGAAGGATCGACCATCGACTCGACCAGACGGAGGGCTGTCTCTCCTGCATTGGAGCACGAGCACTGAATCTTACCCTGGTAAATGCCGATCGAGTCGCCGGATCTCACTTCAACCCCCATGAGGACGACACTACGGGACGCTGGTAAAGCTTCCCCGCTCTTGACATTTTTGAAGGCCTGCTCCATCCGTCTGACGTTCTCCTCGAAGGTGGCCTCATCCATATAGGATAGCAAAGCCGAAAGACCTTCAGGGACAGAGGACGTTTTCAAAACCGTAACCTTTTTCGAATTCCTTTCTGCTGCTTGAAGCGCCGCAGGGTATACATTCTTATCATTGGGTAGGATAATCACGCTTGAGGATGTGACGGTTTCTATAGCTTCTATGATGTCCAACGTGCTGGGGTTCTGGGTTGGACCTCCATCCACCACTAATTCTGCTCCAGCGTTGTAGAATAACTCCTTTAAACCGTCTCCCAGGACAATGGCAATCACCGAAGTGGCCTTCGTCAGATTTGAGTCTTCAAAGCGTTGCGTGTGCTGAACCAGCATGTCATCCACCTTGATCGATGAAACCTGGCCTAATGTGGCGCCGTAGCGAAGCACCTCCTCAGGCTTGCCGGTATGGATATGAACCCTTGCCAGCCGGCTGTCTCCAACCACCACGATCGAATCCCCCAACGGAGTCAGAGCGTCCTTGATCGTATTTTGAGAGATCCGGCTTCCTTTCAGAATAAACTCCGTACAATACCTGAAATTCAAGTGAGGCTCTACCGAATCACTTATCGTTCCGTTGAGCAGGACCTCGTCCTCTATCGTTCCACTCGTTTCAACCGCGCCCTGGATGAGGAACAGCATGCCCTCCAGAAAATTGAGAAACCCCAGCCCTCCGGCATCGACGACACCCGCTTCTTTGAGCTTGGGTAAGAGAAGGGGGGTCCGCTCGACCGAAGACCGAGCTGACTTAACCATTTCATCCAGGAGAAGGGCGAGATCCTTATCGGTCTTGACGACCTCCTGTGCGGTTCCCGCAGTTTCCCTGATGACGGTCAGAATAGTACCCTCCGTGGGGTGTAGGACTGCCTTATAGGCCTTCTTCGCCGCACGGGAAAGAGCAAAGGCAATGTCTTGTGTAAATAAACGTTCGCGGCCCTCGATTCCTTCCGCCAAACTGATCAAGACTTGAGACAGAATAACCCCGGAATTGCCCCTCGCCCCCATCAGGGCTCCCCATGCGGCGGCCTTGACCGTTGTTTCCAGGGAAGCCTCCTTCAAAGCCTCCATTTCCCTGATGGCGGCCGCAAGCGTCACGGACATATTCGTCCCCGTATCCCCATCCGGTACAGGAAAGACATTGATCTTGTTCAGTTGGTCCCGGTTTTTGAATACC
>DASPPQ010000151.1:0-11137 GCA_035625415.1 Thermodesulfobacteriota bacterium | reverse complement strand
GAATCCCATAAAACAAAAGCTTACTCTTAATCTGCCGGGCAACATCGTTGCGATGCTCTACCATCTGACGCCGAGTCCTGAGCAGTTCCCGATCTACCCGGTCCTCCTCATTAAGAACATACACTCTCTTGAGCATATTGTCTTTTGGAGTCGTGTCTTTTGGAGTTGTGATAATTCCTTTTTGAGTCGGTTTGGGAGAAGAGGTTAGTATAGGTTAAGACAAAGGTTATTGATTTGCGTTTGAAATCTTGGAATACGGGATAAAAATGAACAGTCAACATTTCAGGAAGGAAGGGGTAAGTAAGCGGGTTATTGACTCCACCTACTTATCTTCAACGTAAGCTAACCTTCAACCTTGATGATTACTGGAAGAAAGGAGGTATAACGACTAAAATCAGCCGGAGCTGAAAGCGATCTGGCGGAGCCGATTGTTATGACATTGTTCCCTTGTTCTTCACTCTCGTCTCAACTGCTTTCCGTGCTGCCATTCTCCGCTTCCTCGTCAATGCCACGATTCTCCGTTTTCTCGTGAGTGCCGCCTTGGCACCTGCATCCTTCATTCTCTTGGCCCACCTGACGACTCTTGGCCTGTCCCGCATTTCTTTGATCGTCCGTTTTGAAGCAAGGTCAATGTCGTACCGCTTGTGACAGTTGGGGCACAGAATGACCAGATTGCCAGCGCGATTGTTGCTGCGGTTGCCGTCTATATGGCAGACTTCGAGCACCTCCGGGACACCGAATCCACATAGAGCACAGAACGGGTCATAGGTCTCAAACGCCAGTTTGCGGTAGTTTACTCTCCTGCGCATAACGATCAAGTTAAGGGGCGCGGCTTTATGCCGCTTCCCTCTTAAACGCCTTGTTGGGCTTGCCTTCAAGTCTCATCCTCTTCGATTTCCTTTTTGTTTTCCCTTGAGCGCCCGCGCTCTTATTGAGCGAGCCCGATCTGCTTCATGAACTCGCCGTTGTCCCAAAAAAGGTATTCTTCGAACATGATCCCATCCTTGTTCCAGTGGCCTATCGTCGCCATCGGGATGCGGTAGGCCTTGCCGGTCGGCTGAATAACCTTGCCCTCCGGGAGAACCATCGGCTTCGTGAAGGTACCCTCGAGCCAGCCGGTCACGGCCGTCCACTTGCCGTCTGCAGTGCCGAACCGGACCGGGTGCTCCTTGATCCGGTTGCCGGGCGCGAACGTCCACATATACTTCAGGTCCTCGATGTGCTTCTCAATCCCTTTGGTCTGGTGGCCATCGGGCCAGTGTACTACGACGTCCTTCGTGTGACTCTTGTGGAGGTCCTGCCACTGCTGGCCGGTGTAGACCCGAAAGTCTAAGTCATCGAAGTTTGCAAGGTTCTTGGCGAGCGCGGGTGGAACTTCCTTAATCTTTGGGGTGGGCTCACCAACCCGGGTTCCGGGCCAAAGATCTTTGTCGGCGGCAGCGGTAAGGCTGGCGCCGACCAGCAAAGCGGCGACAAGGCTCGCGCCAAGAGCGAAATTGCCAATACGGGTTCGTTTAGTTGTCATTTTTTCCATCCTTTCTGTTTGGGGTTGTGCGTTCATGGATCTCACCTCCTGATTAATCGATAAGAAGTAAGGCTGGGTTACGTCTAACCTCCTATCCGCCTTTGTTTCGGCCAGAACATGATGGTTGATTTTTCATCTATTTCTCGCCCAACATTATTTATTATGTTGCTGTAATCTTTTTTCTTGGTAACCTTTCCTTTCAGCCTCCCAAAAGACGCTTTTGAAGCCTAAATAAGCTGGTATTATGCCTCTTTTGCAACAAAATGTTGTTCCGGGTACTATTATATTGCAAGCCGCATAATTCACAAATTAGTTATCCGATCCATCTTTGGGCCTATCTATTGTCCATTTGCGTTTGTAATATACACCCTTTTTAGATTTTTTGGAAGTGAGTGTTACAAGGAAGTAAGCAACGACCCAGCCCAGCCCTTCCAATACGCCGGGAAGACCCCATATCGCTCCAATGAGTTATACACCATCTGGAAGCTTCGACCGCATCATTTTCCTTCGATTTAACTTGCGCCCATCCACCACGAACCTGCCATCACCAATTGCATGTATGGTTCGCTTCTCTTTTCGTGAACTATCGAAGTAAACAGCGACGCCTTCGAGGACAACGATATTGTGCTTTTTGACAATATCGATAACTTTGCATTCGATATTTGCCAGGCATTCCTTAATCAGGGGCGACCGTACATGCTTTCCCTTCACAGGAGTCAGTCCGAACTTCTTAAACTTATCTGTGTCGACCCCTGAACATGTTCCGACGCCAACAACCTGATCAATTAGGTCAACAGTTGGAATTGAAATTACGCATTCCCTAGATTTCTGAAGCGCTGCATAGGAATAGTTCCAGGGCCCGGTGGTTATGGCAAATAGCGGCGTAAAGTCCACCACCATGGTCCAAGAGATGGTCATTATATTGTTCTTTCCGCCATCGTGTGTCGTCACGAGGACAACTGGTCCTGATTCCATCAGCGTGAATGCTTTACTGATCTGCATCCTTTTCATCACCGCACGCTCCTCATATTGTTTGCCTAACGTTGCACATGAGCCGTCGGACTCGATGTGGGTGTTAGGCAACCAGCTGGTTCCGCGGCGCTTAGCTTACGGGTTCTTTAGGAATCTGAAATAGAAGGCTACAAACACCAAGACAATGCCGATGTTCACTATAAGCCGTTCCCAGAATCGATTCTTAAAGAACAGTATATCTACACTAACGACAACGGCTATCAACATCACAATGTAAAGCACAACAGGCATGTTTCTTGCCATTTCAATCACCAGTTCAGATATATCAACAGCCGCTGTTGCCGGATTCGCCTCTTAGATCAATCTACTGAAAATGTCACCTACTAATCAGCAAAGTGAGTTAACCTTCAACCCTGATGACTACGGGAAGCGTGAAAATCGGAAGCGCGGGGAAGGACGGAACTATGATGTATTGCCTGAACGTTTTTCCAATTGTCGTCCCCAGAGAGTCAGCCACACGAGGAAAAAGGCCAGTAGTATGAGGAGCGCTTTGAAACCTGCCAAGAACCAAAACCAGGTCGTTCGTACCGTTTCCCAGGTGGCTCCAGGACCCCAGAGTGTCAAGACCCAAGCAGGCTGAGCAGGAACTACTAGAAGGTAGACCACCCACTGAACGAGAAAAATGACCGCTGCAATCAGCAATGTCCACCATCCAGCCACTGCCGCACAGCGAACCTTCGTCTCTAAATTATCACTCATGACTACCCTCCATGCACTTTCTGCGCCGGCCACTCCTGAAAACTCCATTTCGCAATAATACCAATATAATTTGATAAGAGGCTACCATTTCGGAATAAAAAGGTCAAGTAAGAACCTCAAGGATTATCAGTGAAAGATTGAATTGTGTGACGAAAATGTAAAAACAACATTACAGGAAGGAAGTCTTCAAAAGGGGACTACTCGATATGACTACTGCCTTTCACTTTAAGACCAGCGGCTTAGTTCACGATTACCGTTCCTAGTCTCCAAAGTGTTATTGAATTGCTGCTCCCGGAGAAGCAATCGCCGCAAGGTTTTTAAGTGGTTCAAAATTCGGCGACTTGTGCTCATGTGCTGACTCAGCTTCCCCAGGTTGGCCGAGACAAGCTGGAGGGCTTTCTTGCTGGGTCCCGAATGGTTACCTTCTGACAGTGCGATATCTGCATCCACGTCACGCCTGGATTCTTCGATCGCTTCGATCAACAGTTCTACAAACTGTCGTGCACTTTCGATGTTGTCAAATGGAGTCTCTGGCTTGTACCTCATATGCGATCCTCCTGGATAATTCTCAAACTTCAATTGGTGGCTTGGTATCTTTTTCGTCTACTTCCATCCGTTTCCACTCCAAATTGGGTTTTCAAAAACTCCCTGTTTAGAACAGCATAATGAAGTTGATGGACAAAGCGAATAAACCAAGATATCTCTTCGCAATTAGTATACCAAGAATAAGGGTATATTCTCTTGTTCGTACAACTACTTAGAATTATAAGTTTTCTCTGAAAATCGCATTTTAAATAATCCAAAACCATGTGTATGCATTATCCTGCGATAACCCGCACAATCTTGTTCACGGGGATGGGATTAGTTCCTCAGTTGAATTATCGGAGTTCTCTAAATTTGTTAGGGATGAAAGCAAGGATATTACCACTTCCTGCGCCTGCCGAAGGATTTCGATTTGAAAGACATATCAAAACTAAGTCGTAGGGTAGCAACCAGCTTTGAATTACTAATTGCAATCGAGCATGCTTTGCCAAATTGGTTGGTCGTGGATTCCAGGAAGAAGTCACCAAGTCGCTTGACAATGTCGGTAGGATTTAACCCTTTATATAGTGATGTGTGAAAATTAGGATTGGAGCTAACAAAAATTGGACAAAAAAGAAGACCCACATGGGTCCTTCTTCGGAGACTTTCTCTTTCAGTTTACCGGTGGCCTCCGCCAACCGCTTGGTACTAAGTATCTTAGAATTTGGCCATCCATAGTTTTTTCCTTATAACGTCCGGTTCACCCTGCTGGATGTCTTTCGTCCTCCAAACAGAGCCAGTTCAAAGATCTTCAAGAAACAATCAACGTCATGGAAACCAATTTCGCGAAGCCAGCGGCATTGCTCCTCGACTGGAGCGAGTATGTTCTCTTTCTTGTCCGGTCGTCTGTAATAGGCACCGGCTATTGCTTCTCTGCTTATGCCGGGCTTAGTTTTGGAATGGAAGTCGTGTAGCTGATCTACGAAAAACTCATCGGACAGCTGCTCGCCTGCTGGAGTGCAGGAGGCGACATGGTCCAGATTGAGGAAGATGCCACCAGAAGAAAGCAGGTCGTAGATCTCGGAGTAGAGTTTCCTCTTTCTCTCATCCGGTTGATGATGGATGGCGAAACCGGAGACGACAACGTCGAATGGCTGGTAAGATGCCACGGCATCAACCCACTGAGGCCACGCAAAATCTGCATTGACGACGCTCGCCTGAGGCGTACCGGTCAAGTTCTTCCGGGCTGCTTCGAGCATTGGGTCTGAGAAATCGACGAAGACTCCACGTACCGATGGAAAGGTGTTGAGAAGAAAGCGCCCGAGAAAACCATCGCCACATCCGAGATCAAGAATGCCTGATGGAGCCCCGTACCAGAGTTGAATAATTTTGCCCACAACGGCCAACTGCAGATCCGTACCGGTAATCGCCCCGCGCACGCTTTTAAGATAGGTTGTCGCCACTTCCTTCGTTTGCCACTCGCTCTTAGATGTGGTCATATTCTTTTCCTCATCCAACATTTAAGCGATATTATACTACAACAATATAATAATCCAAAAAACTGATCAGCCTTCAGAATCAGAGTTATCATTTTTGAAATAATAGTTGTAATATACACCTTACTTGAAATTTTTGGAAGTGAAGAGTACAGGAAGGAGTCCTCGAAAAAGGGGTGTGGATAATACCTACAAGTCAATACGGACAGGCATATTGATGAGCTAAGGATTACGAATTGAAAGAGTTGATAACGTATCGCATTGACCAGCGAGCGCCTCATCTTTCAATCCTGACGAAAATTTAAGCATTGGGTGGAAGTAAATGATCCGGAAATGCTAAGGCACGGGGAACCACCATGCAGGGGAAGGACCAAATCTGCAAGCCTTGCAAAGGGATAAAACTGGAAAGAGGATGTGAAAAAGAAAAAGGAGCATTACTGCCCCCCGAAGTCATAGCGAATTGAAATAGGTTTCCCTCTGCAATGGATGAAGATTACTTTCCTTTGAATTTGGTGATAACTTTGGCCAACGCCTCACCATTTCTTTCCATGGCATACTCTACTGTATCATTTGAAGCGATAGACGAGGTCTGCAAGTCGGTCTCATAAATAACTTTCCCACTTTCTTTATCAATGAACTTGTAGTGGGCAGTGAAGGAAGCCGAACCGAGATGACCTCCAACAAATGGTATAAAGGACCGCCCTATGCGCCCCCCCACGGAGGGAGGCGTCCACTCCTTGACTTCTCCGTTGATGATGAGGACTTTTTTCCCGGAAGTAGTTTCCTCGCTTCCCTTTCCACCCTCTTTAACGACCATATCAAACAGCTTATTATTCTGGTTGTACCTCTTAATCTGGTAAACTGCCTTCTCAGCCATCTGCATCCCTGCGAACTCGGGCGCAGGGGAACCTGAGGGAACCTCAAGATCCTGAACGACCACTGCATTATAATCTTTGAGACTGACCTCTGCCGCCGTCCCCAGGTTACTCGTGCCTAAAACCACACCAAACAGTAAAATGATCGCCAAGAAACTTCCCATTTTCATAGATTTTCCTCCTTCGCTTGAATGAATGACCCTTTATCCTCAGCCGCCCTTTTTAGGCTCCCCATCGAACAATCGCTTTCTTATAACATCCCAATCGTAGGTTTTCAACCTAATTGACTTTCTCCGATGATAAATAAAAACTTTCTTGTTTTTTCCTGGAGATGGAGTAATTTACCCAAAAGTAACGCTTTAAAAATGTCCTGAGCGATACTTAATCTGAGAGATGCTGTTTGACCGGATTGGAAGGTGGACGAGTACCTTAGTGGCTACACCTACTACTGTGTGCCCAACGGTTGCCTTAGGGATCGTTCATTACTGATTGAAATCGTTACATTCAAGAGAGCGTGGTGAAAAAAATTTCGGGAAGCACTCGTAGAGATTCCTTGTCAAGACTTAGATTAAAAGAACCCAGAAGGACAGGGTCGGTGGCGAGAATTCTCGCCTTAACGTTTGCCATTCTCTTGCCCAGACCTTTTTCGTATTTGGCCCAGCGTTTCCCTTGTGGTTTCATCGATCAGATCTAAAGCTTCTTGATCTTGAGGAATCGTGGCAGTCATTTTTTTTGCTTCTGCAAGACTGGCTTCGATCATAGGAATATCGCTGGCCTTGCCTACCAATCCCAAGGCATAAATCGAATAGGCTTGAATCATTAGACTCTTATCCTGCAATCCGGAGACAAAGATGGCTCTGGATTCAAGGTCCTTCAGCTGCCCGAGGTACGCAATGGCTAGGCTCCGAGTCCGCAGACTCTGAGCTTTCTGGGATAGATTCCTCAGCATGAGCCGTCCATCAGCAACCCACAAAACAGCTAAAGTCCTGGCAGCTATAACAACGACATCTTGGTTTGGATGGCGGAGCCTGAGCTTAACGCTATCCACCACCCGATCTCCTTTGATATGAATCAATGATTGGGAGGCTGCCCATCGCACCTCCTCTTTGGAGGATTCCAGCAGACGTGCGAGGACTGGAATGCCCGCTGGCTGTTTCATCTGTCCCAATGCCTGGGCGACCGCAAGCGGTTCCCTATCTGCAAACTTGGAAATGAAATAAGCGTAACGGGGATGTCCAATCTTACCCAGGATAACCAGAAGTTGAGGCCGGTAAGCTGTTGCCGTTTCCACCAGCTCGGATATCTCTTTGGCATAACTGAATGTTACCAGAGAATACAAAGCCCCCAGCACCTTATTTTCACAGAAAAAGTACGAATCAAGCTCAAGCTCGGTAAAGGTGTCATTCACGGACATCGGGTTAAAACAACAGCCTCATTCGGCACATTCATGATCAATACTCTTCTTCTGTCTTATAAGTCCCAAAAGATCGGGGATAGCTTCCTTGGCATTGAGGGCAGCTAATTGATTGGCTATCGACTGGCGGATATCCCCTGCACAGCGAACCCAATCCTTTTTTAAACCCGTCGTGAGGATCTTTATTGCCTCTTCCCTCTGCTGGGGAGAAATTTTCTGCGGCATTTCGTCCACGGTTTTCCATGCCTTCTCGACATCGTTGCCCTGGAGGGCTTTGTTTAATTCTTCCAACGATTCTGCCCAAATCGGCAAAGGCGATATCCAAAGGCAAATGGATAAAATGGAAAGCCGAATGATGAAGGCAAGCCTGGAAATTGTCATGGTTTTTACCTCCAATGTATTTTGTTTACGAAATGCGCCGGGTGCTGGAAATTCGAGCCCCAGAACCGTGGGTGGATGAACGACACTCCGCTACTATTGGACCCAAAAAAAAGTTCTACGGCCAGCTAAATACCGGGCGTGGCCATCGACTGGACCCATCTTCAAAAAAAGAGAGCGAATAGTTGCCTCTTCATCCTCTCCCATGAGACGGCTGTACCCCTTTACATCTGCACTGAGAATGGCAACGAGTTTTCGCTTAACTTCTTGTGTGGTCATTGAGATTCCCCAAAGGTCAA
Organism: Thermodesulfobacteriota bacterium; assembly: GCA_035625415.1. Classification (GTDB taxonomy): domain Bacteria; phylum Desulfobacterota; class BSN033; order BSN033; family UBA1163; genus UBA1163. The sequence goes on along the minus strand of DASPPQ010000151.1, from coordinate 2,897 downwards.
TTGGGAGGTTAGATTAAATCTCTACGGTTTGATAGGAGTCTACTAATTTTGAATACAAACTTCAATAAGAATTATTGATTGTCATTTGAAAGTGCGCATAGAAGGGTGAAGCTCAAAAATCACGCTTTCAGGAAGCAATCCTCGGGAAAGGGCCACCGGATCGCAGAGCTAAATGAATAAGTTAAACCAGGCTGACTGGATGAAGTTGTCAGCCATTTTTTAAAATCGCTGTTTTGCTAAGAAACACCTTCGGCCCTCTAGCCGGAATGAATCCAGCATCTCTGGCCTTTTTTATAGTCTCTTCAAACGCCGTCTTTGAGACACGGAATGGCGGTTCTACTACGAGAGCTTGTCCTCTAGCTTTTAATATGGATTTTAATTCTTCGAAAAATTCGTTCTGATTTGGTAATTCATGAACCACATAGAAAGCTAAAGCAAAATCAACTCTCTCTGATACGCCTATTCTGTTCTCTTCAGACTTATGGAGTGTGATACGTTCCCCAAATTCTGTTCCTTGAATCTTATCTCTTAGCTTCTGAAGCATTCCCCTCTGTAAATCAGCAGCAATAACTCGACCGGATTTGCCAACCATTTGAGCCATGTCGATAGAGAAAAACCCTGGACCACAACCTATATCGAGAACTGTCATTCCCTCTTTAATGTGAGGGCTAAGTATTTTCCGGGGGTTCTGAAACCATCTACGGAACCTGTTGTCAAGCCTGCCTGCTCTTTCAACCGGGAATATACGATTCCAGATACGATTCTTCCCGTCACCCATTTTGTATTGTTCCTCTAAAAATCTAAAGGCTTCCCTTTGAACCAAAAATGTATCAATTTTGAAGTTTTGCAGTTAGACCTGCAATGAAAAATGTAGGAACAACTATAATGATCAGGAAGTGAATTACTGCTTGCAATGAGAAGCCGAAAGGCAATCCGAATAAACTGAGGATTACGAGATACCCGAAATAATATATCAGAAAGAACTGTAGGGATCTCCGCATCCAGCTGCCTGTAAATGCTTCTTTTGTCAGACAATAGAAAAGAGGGATTACGGCACCATTTACCGCAAGAGGAATAAAAATTGCGGCATAGAACCATGTAACAGCATCCTTGGGAATATCAAAAACAAGTGAAATAATCGGTTCAATGAGAATTGAGATGAGGAAATTCATTGCAGGATATCCAATTGAACCGGCTGCTGAAGCTATCACAAGCCCCTTTCTGTTAAATTTTGCCTGATTTGCTTTGATTTCTTTCTTATCAGCTATAACTCCAAGAACCATACCTGTGATGATAAAATTTATCAGGTCGACAACTGTAATAAGATATCCTTCAATTTTAAGAGGGGTCAGCATATCGAATTTGCCTTTAAAATCGAATCCAATAATGCCAATAATCAGGGCGAATCCAACCCCAAAGGCAACAAGCAGTCCATAGAAAAGTCCGCGTGTATATCTTTTTTTGCCTGGAAGCGCGTCTTTTATAATAAAATAAACCAGCGCGAATAGGAATCCCGTTAAAAAGTAAAAAATCGCTACTTCGATGAGAAAACTCAGCGTAACAGGTTCCTTGTGCAGAAGTAGAATTGCCTTTGAGCGTTGAAGGACTAATCCTTCAATTAGCAGATAGAAGCCGATAACTATGCATTCCCACAAAGTTTTAATGTCAAACCTTAAATTCATAGCCTTTTCTCCTAATAATATTTTTCTAATGAATTGGAAAATCTTATTTATTATTTACCATTGCCTCAACGGTTATTTGTAAAATGCTACTCAGTCAACTGCCTCTTGTCAATGACAATTCGGGGTTGAGGATTTCCACTTGAAACATTGCATAGATGAGGTTTGTGCGGGTCTGTGGACTTCAAGAAGGAGTCATCGGAAAAGGGGTTGCGGGCTCCACCTACTTATCTTCAACCGGAACCAATCCCGTAGTTTTAGAATTACGGTTAGAAAGTAAGTATTATTCTTCCCGTTCCGGGGCTTCTAAGATAAAAAACACATTTCGGGGCTTTTAAGATCAATACTTATAAAGCCTAATCTTGGAATGTCTTCTTGATCGAAAGGAGCAGGTGGCTTGGACTGTTCCGCGACTCCTGAAACGAAGGTAAATGGGAAAACCACTTCTCGACTCTCATTCCCAAGCCTGTCGATAACAGAGACCTTCAAGATAATTTGGTCTCCCTCTTTCAAAGCTATCCCTTTCGAACTGAAAGTGCTCCATTGGATGTAGCCCTTGAAGTGTTTTTGAAATCCTGGTTTAAGGTAGATCCAATCGGTTGGGTAATGACCGTAGCCGGGCTGGTCGACTACCGAGGCAATTCGAAGCATCTGCCCATCGGGGTCCTCCCCTTCAAAATAAATTTTCCAGATATACCCATATATGCCCTTTTCTACAGCAAAACCATGCGTGATGATAGGTCCTTTTCTCTCTGGCTCGGCTTGAGCCCGATCCTGAGATACGCCGATAAAAAGGATTCCTGAAACTATGGCCAAAAACCATAAAATGTTTTTACTTTTCAACTCTTAACACCTCCCTACCAGAGAAAATGTAATCTCTCAGAGGCCAAATTTCAAGGACTGTTGAATCGAAGACATCCTCGTTTTAGACAACCTGCGTCTGATACCAAATGCACGGTCAGAAAATGTTTGCCTTTCTTTCTTAGAAAAACTCTCAATTACGAGTGGTTATCTTCTTACTGTCTTGAAATCTACTCTTGAGAATTCCAGGAAGAAGGATTCCAGGAAGAAAAAGTGGAGAAAGCGGGATGAGGATAACACCTACAACTAAACGATGCGACTCAAAAATAGAATTATTTATTAGCGTTGGAAATGTTCATTGATAAAATTTGATTCTCTTGGCCTTCGGTTCAACATTCAAGCTTTCAGTAATAGAAA
>DASPPQ010000150.1:0-4029 GCA_035625415.1 Thermodesulfobacteriota bacterium | reverse complement strand
GAATCCCCCACGATCGTTCGGAATTTTAGAGATTCTTAATATTTTCGTTAACTTGGTTTCTCTTGCGTTGTTTCATAATTCTTGCCTTTTTTACACTCTGACTCCGTGAATAGGGGTTCGACTCCCTTTCCCCCAGCCATGGAACAAAATGGGGTCTGGCTCAGTAGGCCAGACCCATTTTTGTATTTCAACTGTGGCTATAATATTCTTGTTGACGGCCGTAAATCCTCCCAGTTCAGGCAGAAAATCGTCCTGTCTAGGCACTCTTTTGATACTGGGAAGCATACCAATCTGTAACCCACCTAATCATCCTTTGATAAGAAGTGCGATGCTTTTGGGCTTCTTTCCTAAAGAACTCGACACTCGATTTCTTCAGGGAGATTGTTATCTTGACATTCTCTTCTTTCGGGATCAACTGGTCTGGTGACGGGAGAAAATCCTTAATTACTCTTAGTTCGCCCATCGGTTCATTCGTATATTTTATTTTGTTCTTCATAAACCTTCCTCCCTTTTCTCCAGTAACCTGCACCATGGATACGGATGATATTGCCTCTGTGAGTGGGCTGGCCTTTCTCACAAATTTACTATTCTATATTTTGGTTTGGGATGCAATATAATAATATGGCTAAAAATATGGATAAAATGGAGGAGGGAACGGTTAAATCGAATGATTTCTGTTTAGTGAGAACACGATCTTCTGTTTCTGCATTTGGCTTCTTATTACCCCTTTTTCCTTAAGGTATTTCAGATGAGCGATGGCTTCCCCGGTCGCGAACCATTTTTGGGAGACTGGGAACAGGTCCCAGGAGTCGCTCACAATATCCCAGGTCATCTTCGATGCCACCTGAAAAGCATTCTTGCTCCCCTTCTCCAAAATAGAAATAATTTCATCCAGCCTGTCCTGATGGTGGCGTTTCAATTCCTGAATCCTTTCTTTGCAGTTCCTAAAAATGCCTCTGTGGCCGGGCAATACAAGTTCGATATCAAGTTGATAGACCTTGTCTAAACTTGCCAAATACTCCTTTAAGGGGTTCCACTCGTCAGACCACAATTGGATATTGGGAGTGATGTCGTTCAGGATATGGTCTCCGGATACAAAGATCTTCCTGTCGGGTTCGTAAAGACACATATGCCCCCAAGTATGGCCAGGTGTCTCAATACATTTGAATCCGTAATCCCCGACGCTTATGGTGTCGCCTTCTTTCAAGATATGAAAGGCCAAGTCCGCTTTTGCCCTGAATTTAAGGCCGGGATGGCTCTGGAGTGCTTTCTGGAGCTCATTTTCAGGGTAACCGTTCAAACGAGCGAAGTTAAGAAACGCCTCCAACCGAAAACCAGATTTAAACCGATCGGCGTCGGGTTGATTGAAGTATATCTTTGAGGTGTCCGTAATAAGGTCAGAGATGAGGCCAAAATGATCTGCATGGAGATGAGTAATGAAGAAGTCTGTTCTTCTTATATCGACTCCAAGTTCCTTCAGACCCACCTGCATGGCCTGCATGCACACTTCCTGGTTCCAACCGGTGTCGATAATCAAGTTTCGTTCCGTGTTCTTGATCACATAGGAATTGATGGCTTTCAAAGGATTCTTGGGAAGAGGAATTTCGATTCTGTATAGATTCGCGGAAATTTCTTCGATCACCGGCTTACTCCTAAAGTCCACAACACAGTCCTGCCGCCTGCCTTGAAAAGACCGGCCCTCGGTATGGTTTTCTCATCTTTTTTCTTTTGCCGAGATTTTGGCCCAGGTGTCTCGCAGCGTCACGATCCGGTTGAATACAAGCTTCTGAGTCGAAGAGTCCTTGGCATCCACACTGAAATAGCCAAGCCTCTCGAATTGGTATCTGCTATCCGGTCCCACACCTGAGAGGCTCGGCTCTACACGGCATGAACTCAGGGTTTCGAGCGATGCCGGGTTGAGGTATTTGATGAAATCATCCTCTTTGGCCATTGGCTCGGGGACTTGGAAGAGGCGGTCATACAATCGTACCTCGGCGGGAATCGAATGGTTTGCCGATACCCAATGAATGACTCCCTCGACTTTATGTCCGTCCGGGGGCGGTCCATTCCTGGTCGCCGGATCATAAGTGCAGTGCACCTCAACGACTTCACTGGTCTTCGGATCCTCATCTATGCTGACACATTTTATGATGTAAGAATACCGCAGGCGCACTTCACGCCCCGGGGCGAGGCGGTAGTATTTCTTGGGGGGAGTTTTTTGAAAGTCGTCCTGTTCGATATAGAGGACTCTGGAAAAAGGGACTCTCCGCGATCCCATGGAGGAGTTCTGCGGATGATTGGGGCATTCAAATTCTTCCGGTTGTCCCTCGGGATAGTTATCGATGACCACACGAAGGGGCCGCAATACCCCCATGACGCGCGGGGCCCGTTCATTCAGGTCTTCACGAAGGCAATGTTCAAGAAGAGATAGATCGACGAGATTTTCCGTCTTGGCTACACCGACCCTCGCACAAAAGCTTCGGATCGCCTCCGGCGTGTAGCCTCTTCTTCTCATGCCCGCGAGGGTGGGCATTCGTGGATCGTCCCAGCCGGTCACATACCCTTTTGTGACTAATTCGATCAGCCTTCGTTTACTAAGGACCGTGTAGTTGAGGTTGAGACGAGCAAATTCAATTTGCTGAGGATGGCAATCGACATTCAGTTGATCCAGAATCCAATCGTATAGGGGACGGTTGTTTTCGAACTCGAGCGTGCAAATCGAATGAGTGATTTTTTCGAGGGAATCTGAAAGACAATGGGCAAAGTCGTACATCGGGTAGATGCACCATTTCGTCGCTGTTCGATAGTGAGTGGCCCGCTTGATGCGGTAGAGGACCGGATCTCGCAGGGTGATGTTTGGAGAAGCCATATCGATTTTGGCACGAAGGACATGGGCCCCGTCCTCGAATTCGCCCGCGCGCATTCGCTCGAATAAATCCAAGTTCTCTTTGACGGGACGGTTCCGGTAAGGGCTCTCTTTCCCCGGCTCGGTTAAAGTACCCCGTTGGTCCCTTATTTCATCGGCACTCAAGCTGCACACATAAGCTTTGCCAGATTTAACCAGTTGGACTGCAAATTGGTAGAGTCGCTCGAAATAGTCAGAAGCATAAAACAGGCGGTCCCCCCAATCGAAGCCCAGCCAGCGGACATCGTTGATAATGGATTCGACATATTCAAGGGATTCGCCACTCGGATCCGTGTCGTCCATCCTCACATTACAGGTGCCGGCGTACTGGGCGGCAATGCCGAAATTGAGGCAAACGGACTTGGCATGTCCAATGTGGAGATATCCATTAGGTTCCGGCGGAAATCGGGTAGCCACACGGCCTTGGAACCTATCGGTTCTTAAATGTTCGTCGATAATTTCCCTGATGAAATCCGATGGAGGAGTTGATGCGGTAGCCTGGGTCATATTTCTATCTTCCTTCCTCTTTTTCTTGTCCAATTCTTACCATAAGCGCTCTTCTCTTTCAATATGTTATGGTTGTTTCGATATGATAATAAAAGGACAGGTTCCCAACTCTCCAGGCAAGCGCATGAAAGATTGATAACTGGCTATTTTTGATGATATCATATGGTTGCTTCTGTTTTGGATTTGGGACTTTGGTCATTCGGATTTGTTTGGAGCTTGGAATTTGGGATTTGGATATTGTCACAGGATTGGGGGGTCGTCTAGCGGTAGGACTATGGACTCTGGCTCCATCAACCGAGGTTCGAATCCTTGCCCCCCAGCCAATGATTTCAATAACTTACACTACTTCTCGCGGGGAACAAATGGGGAACATTAAATCATTTCTTATTATATAATCAGGTGAATTTTCACGTCAGTATATCGGAGAAGCTAATTTTAAAAAAGTAGTAATCTTCTTCAAATGACTGAGTGAGTGTCCAAATCTTCATGTGCTGAAATTTTAGAGATAGCCACCTTTCCCTCTCCCATCCCACCACGCCTTCCTACCCAACCCAGCAGTTGCCGGTGGCCGGTAGCCGGTGCCAGAGCCAAGCTGAGCATTAATAACTCAGAAGATT
>DASPPQ010000149.1:0-99087 GCA_035625415.1 Thermodesulfobacteriota bacterium | reverse complement strand
GGGAATTGGAAAAGCGATCTCCCTTCTCTTTGCCGAGCAGGGGGCAAAGGTCGTCGCCAATTTCTCAAAGGATGTAGATGCCGCGGAAAATCTAAAGAAGGAAGCCAAATCCAGAGGGCTGGGCCTCGGTCTGTTTAAAGCGGATGTTACACAATTCGATCAGGTAAAAGAAATGGTGGAGGAGACATTCGCCCAACATGGTAAGATCGATATTTTGGTAAACAATGTGGGCCTCGTCAGGGACAACTTCCTCATGTTGATGAGCGATGAAGATTGGGATTCTCTCCTCAGAGCAAATTTGACCAGCCTTTTTTATTGTTGCAGGGTCGTGATTCGAAAGATGATTCCTCAGAGGAAGGGAAAGATCGTCAATATCTCATCGATCAGCGGAATGATGGGGACTCCAGGCCAGGCCAATTATGCGACGACCAAAGGAGGGATGATCAGCTTCACAAAATCCCTTGCTCGAGAGCTGGGTTCTTTCAATATCCATGTGAATGCGGTGGCTCCGGGCCTGATCGAATCGGAAGTGGTGTCGAAGATGCCCAAAGAGAAGGTCGGGGCCATCATCAAATCCTCGAGCCTGGGGAGGATCGGGAAGCCGGGAGAAGTCGCCCAGGCTGTCCTCTTTCTTGCTTCAGAACAATCAGACTACATCACCGGCCAAACGATTGTCGTGGACGGAGGAATTGTTTGAGCCACTTATCCTATTGCCGGAACAGCGGCACGCTTGATAATCGCTGATTTTTTCCACCTTCCGGAGAAGTAATAGGTGAGACTGACGGTCATGGTCGCTAAAAAGCTTAATGCAATAGCAATCCATACCCCTGTGATTCCAAGGCTGGTTTTTGAGAGCCACCATGAAACCGGCACCCTGACTAACCATAATGAAAGCAATGTAAAAGTCATGGTGATCATGGTATGACCTGCCCCATTGATCACACCGTTTGAAATAAACATCACAGCGAGAAATAGGTAGCTCGAACCCACAATCCGCAGATAGGTTATTCCTATCTCGATGACTTTTGCATCATCTCCGAGACCGAACAGGATCAGTATTAATTTTGAAAAGAAGACTACAATCAGCGATATAAAAATGGTGATGGAAGAGGTCATGACAACGCCGGATTTAAATACCTCTTTTACTCTCTCGGGTTTTTCGGCCCCAAGGTTTTGTCCGGTGAGCGCTGCAACCGCCATGCTCATTGAAACGGCAGGCATAATCACAATCATGTCCACCCTGCCAACCGCTCCGAAGGCATTGGTGGCCGCACTGCCAAAGGAGTTAACGAAAGTGGTGACAAACATAGCGCCGATCGAAACCAGTGATTGCTGAATGATGGATGGAACACCGATCCTGAAAACCAGAAGGGTCAAGTGTCTGTCAAAGGCAAGCTCTCTGGGATGGAATGCTACCAGATGGTTTTTCCAGTTCAGGTAAATAAAAGCTGAACTTAGTGCGGCGGTTTGCGATATTAATGTCGCATAGGCGGCTCCGTTCAGACCAAGACGGGGGAACGGACCGAAACCTCCGATCAAAAATGGATCAAGGATGGCATTGAGTCCTACCCCCGTCGCCATAAATATCAGGGGAGTCATTGTATCGCCTATTCCCCTGAGGATGGAACTTATGAGAAATCCCATATACGTCAGGATGAAGCTTAGCAACATGATTCTAAGGTAGCTTGATGCCATGGCAAAGTTTTCGGAGGGTGTTTTGATAAGTTCCAAAATAAAATTGCGCGAAAGGATGCATGCAAAAGTCAAAGCGACCCCAACGATCAGCGGCAATGAAAATGAATTGTTGACAACCTTTCTTACCATCCCATATTCTCTTGCCCCATAGTACTGTGAAACGAGTATCGTCGTTGCCAGGGTGATGCCCATGGCAAATCCTATGAGGATGAAAAGGATAGGGAAACTAATCCCTACCGCCCCGACCGCATCTTCTCCGACTAAATGTCCAACCCATATAATATTGATGAGGCTATAACCGATTTGTATCAAGTTTCCTGAGAGCATAGGGATAGAGAAGTTCAAAAGGTGCCCGGGAATACTCCCTTTGGAAAAATCTCTTCCGAATTCCTTGTCCATATCTTCTTCCTGTGTCTCTGATTAATTTAATATGTTGCCGTATCAATTTCCAATACTCGATTCCCGATATTCTTCTTCCCATGTACCGTCGCCAAAGCGGCCTATCTGCATGAAGTCCTGCATCGCAATTACAACACAGTCTCCCAAAGAGGGAGGGAGGCAAGAAGTTAGAAAAAATTCTGAGAGCTTACGTATGGAAACCTAACCGGATGCTGAAAAAATGATTTACGCCAGGCTGCTCAAAAAAGCCCAGATGCAAGGCCCCCGAAACCCTGAGGAGTGAGGCGTACTTGAGTGTACGCCGCAGCGACGAAGGATAAGGGAAACGCCGCAGATATAGTAATCTGGGTGGGAAGAGAGGATAGGTCTCTATCTCAAACGTGGGCTGCATGGCATCTCAGACCCGAGCATTTATTATATGCGACAGGCTCCCGACTCGGAGCCCGTCTTTGCGGTTTTTGAAGTAAACGGCATTGATTTCTTCCGGCCCTTTGTCCTCGACATATCCGAAGCCCATGGCTCGTAGATCCGTTGCTAACAACTTGGGGTCAAAATATGCTTGCAGCGGCTCCCCGGCTGACGCCACCCGCCGTGAGAGCCCGTCGAGGCGCGATTGCTGCGCTGGAGTCAACAAGGATGGCGAGATCATATAGTCGAAGACAACTCCGCTTCCCAACGGCGCCGACGCGATAAAGCGCAATGTCGCCATCACCACCTTGGTCGTCAAGTATTCCGTCACACCGAGCCACGAAAAGAATGTACACTTGACCGGATCGTAGCCTGCACTCCGCAGCCCCCCTTCGAGTGTCTGCGTTTCAAAGTCAACTGGTGCGAACGTAAGATTACCTGGGGGCGCGATGCCGGCCTCCTCCAGGCGCGCTCGCTTCCAGGTCTGCGTCGCAGGGTAATCCACTTCGAAAACGCGTAGCACTTCTTCAGAATACGGGTTTCGGTAGGCGAACGTATCAAGCCCTGCTCCCAAAATGACATATTGGCGTGCGCCACGTCGAACACTGAGGGCAAGCTCGTCCTCGGCGTATCGACTGCGTGCGGCTATGAAAGCTCGCATGTAGGGCGACAGTGGTGTGGCCTCGAATTGGCGTGGATCGGCTTGCAACGCAGACGCGTTTTCTTTGCCGATGACGCGGAGTGCAACGGGATCATCGAAAACCTTCGGATCATCCAGGAGTTGATGCGCTGCGCGTCGCATCGCCACGCGCAGCGCTGTTGCACTTGGACGGTCTTCTTTCATCAAGTCATCTTCCTTTCGAAACTCGTGCCATAAGTATAGCTATTTTACTAATCACGCTTATTGACCCAATTGGAAGCCCGGCTTAACGGAGGTTTCTCTTGAGTATAAGACAACCGTTTTAACGGAAAGTGGTTGGCTTTCAACGGTTCTCAGACATCCAGCGACGAACGTGATCTGCAATCTCTTCCCCGGCATCCTCCTGAAGGAAATGGCCGGCACCCCGGGCGGTCAGAGGTGGGGCCACGTTCTTGAAGAGCCTGCGTAAAAAGATTTCCCAGGGACCGGTGATCGGATCTTTATCTGCCCAGGGCAGAAGCACGGGCAGATCCAATGTCTTCAGTCTTTCAATCGCCGGTCGGTTATCATAGGCTCCGGGGTGATCCGGGCGAGTGGGGACAAGGCGCGGAAAGACAAGGGCGCCGGTTTGAAAAGATTCATCAGGAAAGGGAGCGCCATAAGCTGCGGCTTCTTCATCAGTCAAGGTCCGGCGCAAAACAGCACTCCGCATCAGTTGAGGCACATCCAGTTCTTTTACTCGCTGTGAAAAATATCGCCAGCGCGTAAATCCTTCGCCTAAAGAAGAACCACCTCCGATCCCTGTATTCATGGCCACCAGTCGCCGAAAGCGCTCCGGCACCTGACCGAGGATACGCAGGCCGATGGCCCCGCCCCAATCCTGACAGATCAGGGTGATCCGCTCAAGATTTAAGGCAGTGATAAATTTCCGAACCCAGCGTACATGAGATTTGTAACTATAAGCATTGTCGCTTATTGGTTTATCAGACCGGCCGAACCCAATCAGGTCCGGAACGATCACCCGGCCCATTTCAGCCAGGGGTGGGATCATATGGCGGTACAGATATCCCCAGGTCGGCTCACCATGGAGCATCAAAATAGGATCCCCCTGGCCCTGCTCGATATAGGCGAGGCGCAAGCCTTCAATCTCCGCATAATGAGGTTCATAGGGATAACCGGGCAGATGATCAAAGCAATGATCGGGAGTGCGAAGGACAGACCCTTCGGGCCAGGTAAGGTGTATGCCGGCGAATTTTGTCACTCGCGAAACATCCTCCGGATCCAGTCCGGAGATTTTAGCCGTCCAGATCAGGAAGTCCAGCAAGTCGGCGTCTATCTCATGCTCTGGCGGTCTTGGTTCATACCGATCCCAATGCCCAAGGACCATGGCCATCGAAGGTCTGCCCCGACCCTGCTCGGCGAGCTCCAGGGCATAAAGATAATCGTGCTCGGAACGCCAGTAAACTCGGCCGGCACGAATTCCCACTGCCTTCTCGATAGCTTCGGCAATTTGTGGCCGCACATCCAACTCTTGTTCCCAGAGCAAAGGATCGGCCCGCAGGTAAGAAAGCTCTTCAGAGGAAGGAGTAATGAATTTCATAAGGTCTCCCTCACTTTATCCTGGAGAAACTTAACAATGGCCCGGGCCAGGTCAGGACCGCGATCGTCTAGCAGGAAGTGGGCGGCTTTTTCAAACAGGATGGGACCTTCCGCTTGCGGCAAAAGTTCTTTGAGACGATTGGCGTACTCGATAGAAAAAACATTATCTTCAGGAGCCCAGAGAAGAAGCGTGGGTATCCCGGCAAGCTCCGGGAGCCGCGATTCGATGGCTTGCATATCCGACGAACCTCGATCTCCTTTGCGCATAGGGATGGTTCGCGGCCAGGTAAGTACAACATGGTCTGAGTCGGGTTCGTCAAAGACATGATGATAAGCCCGGGCTTCTTCTTCAGTCATCCCCCTGCGGGAAGTGACGGAGGGGCCGTGTTGTGAAAGAACCTTATGACGCTTCATAAAAAATTGGCCGATGAGGGGCGCATGCCAGGTTGTCCAGGGACGGGGCGAGGAATGGAATCGTCCGACATAACCGGTGAACAACCAGGTATTCATGAGAACAAGCGCTGAGAGCCTTTCCAAGCGCTGCAAGGCCGCGCCAACACCCTGCGGTCCTCCCCAGTCCTGTCCCACAATGACGAAACCACGCAGTCTCAGTTGATCGATAAGCGAGACGAGGTCGGCGATATGGTGGGCGAAGGTGAGCGCCCCGTCCACCCGGGGATGGTCGGAATAACCGCAACCCACCCAATCCGGAGCAATAGCCCGGAACCCTCCATCCGTTAGGGGCCGGATGAAGTCGCGATAGAGAAAACCCCAAGTGGGATTGCCGGAGAGCAACAATACCGGCCGAGCGCTTGAATCTCCTTCGTCGATATAAGCCATTGTGCGACCATTGACCTTTATTGCCTTCTGTTCCCAGGGAAATAGATTCTTCAGCCATTCGGGTTTGGGTTTAAGCATAGCATCTCCTGGCGTCTCCCGATTATTTTAAGCTCATATATTCAGGGTTGCTACTTAAATTTTTGAGTTATGCCGAATCTTCATGATTTCATTTACCGATTTGCATAACCTGCGCGGGCAATCCCTATATGCCGAAAACCTGACGCGGCTAATCTGCGTCAGGTTGATGGGGTTCTTAGGTCAATCTTTCAGTTTGCGAAGGATGTGACGAGCGAGGTAGAATTTCGGTATGGCGGGGGACGGGCTGGCAAAAACCTGTTCTTGGGTTCTGGTACCAATTGTGCTGAGCGCCGGGGCGGATAAAAATGTACCCCATTTTCTCAATCTGTCTAATCAGTTCTTTTCGCTTCACGCCACCTGAAGCTCCGCGACACGGCGAACACCCGGAATGCGTCCGCTAGTGAGCTCTTCATAGACGTCTTTGAGATTCTCTTAGAGCTCCTCCTGTGTCGTACCCTGCGTCATATAGCCAGGGAACTCGTCCAGGTATCCAAGCCACATATCACCGTCCTGCCAATAAACATATTTTATCGTTTTCATATTTCAATATTACCAACTTTTAAAAATTTTCGCAATTGTGTTTATTTTGTGACCAAACGATAAAACTGTGCGGCAGCTATAAGCTGTCCGCACAAGTGCTTTGCTAGAACCAGATATTTTTATTATGCCTTTTCGAGGCGCTCCGCTACCCACACTTTGATTATCGATTGTCGAGGCACGCCCAGTCTCTTTGCCTCTTTATCCAATAAGTGAATCATCCACAAAGGGAAATCCACATTCACCCGTTTCTGTTCTTGACGGGGTCTCCTCGATTTTGACGTATCGAGGTATTTGGAGATATCCTCTTTACCTTCATCAAATTTCTTGTCAAACTCACGAGCTTTCATATATTTCAACCTCCTCTTTTCTGGAACGTCTTACGGAAATAATTCTTATCTTTTCAGGCCGATATGTAATAACTCCTGACCAATGCTTTCCTGAAATCTTCCCGATCACCAAAAACCTTAGTTCATCACTGCCCTTTACTGGAATCTCAATAAAGTCTGGATCATCCCATAGCTCCTGGGCTTCATAAAAATCAATACCATGTTTCTGCTTATTGCTCTCACTTTTTTTAGGGTCGAATTCAAACTCCATAGTATAATTATTATACCTTAAATATACCTAATTTCAACCAAATTATTTGGGATGTTTAACGAAGGGACTTGAATTGTAGGATATATCGATTATTTCAGTTCAAATGTGAACAGTGTGCTTACTCCATTTACTATGGACTCCTTGGTAAGGTGCTTGTCTGAAGACCGTATGGCGATTTTTAGAACTCGATTGTCACCGTCCGCGCAATCGTCAGCATTGTTTGCTTTTTGTTGGGTAACAATAAATATATAATCCTTTGATAAGACAGGCCCGTGATGCAGTGAAATTATATGTCACGCATTTCATGGCTGATAAAAAAACAGCTCTGCAGCCGGGTAAACCCCAAAAGGGGAGAAAAATCCCTGACATTTCACAAGTTATCCAGGAGATGGGCAAGGCAATTCGCATCAAGCACTATGCTTACAGTACGTCAAAGAGTTAGGGCAAAACGCGGGCAGAAACTCGCAGTTGTTTTATCCGTAGAGGAGGTCCAAGCGATTTTCAAACATGTTGAAGGCACAGACCTTCTTATCCTCCAGTTGCTCTATGGGTCCGGGCTCCGCTTGATGGAGCTTCCCCGTCTAAGAGTCAAGGATATAGATTTTGGCCAAAACTTGATCTTTGTAAGGGGAAGCAAGGGAGATAAGGACAAAACAACTATGCTCCCTGAATCTGTGACCACATCCTTGCGCTCACATCTCGAACAGGTAAAGGTCATGCATGAAAAGGATCTAACATCCGGGTATGGCGAAGTTTTTCTGCCGAATGCGCTGGAGCACAAATACCCAAATGCCGCAAAAGAATGGGGCTGGCAGTATGTTTTCCCGTCATCAAAACTCTCGGTGGATCCTCGAAGTGGAAAAATCAGGAGGCACCACATCAACGAAAAGACTGTGCAGAATGCGGTAAAAGAGGCTGTTGAAAAAGCTGGCATTGCCAAGCTCGCATCCGTCCATACACTCAGGCACAGTTTTGCAACACATCTCTTAATGAACGGAGTGAATATCAGGGAGATACAGAATTTACTGGGTCATAAGCATGTTGAAACTGCGATGATCTACACCCGTGTGGTCAGGGGTATGGTCAGTGTTCCCCAAAGCCCCCCTTGATAACCTTTACGGAAAGAAGCCGCTTTAACTAAAGACTGTCCCAACCTGACTCCGTCTTGCGAGCACCGGTTTGAAAGTGATATAAGTAATTGCACTCAAAAGATGAAAATCCCCCTCAATCCCCCTTTTTAAAGGGGGAGGTTACTCCTCCCTTTCGTAAAGGGAGGTGGGGAGGGATTTAAGAAGGTTATTTTTTGAGCAATGGGAACATGAAAGCCAAACGAATTGCTATCACAGGGATCGGAATATTTTGCTCGACCGGAAAGGATGTGGGGGAGTTTTCCCATTCTTTGAAAGAGAGCCGAACGGGCATCGGGCTGATCACCCTATTCGATACATCCAAATATCCCTGCAAAATAGGAGCAGAGATCAGAGATTATCGACCGGAGGAATTCTTTAAGAAGAAAGAACTGAAGAAACTTTCCCGGACAGACCAATTTGGCCTCATCGCTTCAGAGGAGGCCGTGAAGACCTCTGGGATTCATTCTTATCCTTCTGAAGAAGTGGGGGTCTGTCTCGGAGCAGGTGCCGGAGGGATGTTCGAGGCAGAAACCTATCACCGGAAAATCCTTGTGAAGGGAAGGTCCAAGCCTTCTCTCATCTGGCCTTTTATACCAAGTTATACCACCGATCGTGTCGCAGAAAGATTTGGGCTTTCAGGTCCGAAATTCACCGTCACCACCGCATGCAGTTCATCGGCCACAGCCATTGGTTATGGAGCTGACCTCATCCTAACCGGAAAAACCAAAGCCATTGTTTGCGGAGGGAGTGAGGCCCTGAGCGAACTCACTTTTGGCGGGTTCAATTCCTTAAAGGCCACTGACCCGTCTCCCTGCAGGCCATTCGATCGAAAGAGAGCCGGGATGTCCTTGGGCGAAGGAGCGGGCATCCTCGTTCTGGAGGATTTTGACGAAGCCATAAAAAGAGGCGCGAGGATTTATGCCGAATTCCTGGGATACGGAATTGGAGGCGAGGCTTATCATATCACGGCCCCTGAACCCACTGGAATGGGAGGAGCCCGCATTATGAAGGAGGCTATCGAAGAGAGTCGCATACCCGTGACCGAAGTCGATTATATCAATGCCCACGGAACCGGCACACCGCTCAACGATAAAGCCGAAACGCTTTCGATCAAAAATGTTTTTGGTGAAAGGGCTTACTCGATTCCAGTCAGCTCCATAAAATCATCGGTAGGTCATTGCCTTGGCTCAGCAGGAGCCATCGAAGCGATTGCCTCGATTCTTTCTATAGTTGATCAGTTTATTCCTCCTACCCTCAACCATCAGCAAGGGGATGAGGATTGTGATCTCGATTATGTTCCGGGGAAGTTCCGCGAGGCAGAGGTAGAGGTTGTCCTTTCCAACTCCTTCGCCTTCGGCGGCAACTGCACCAGCTTGGTTTTTGGGAGGCATTCTATGTAGCGCCTTCATTTATTGGAGGCGGACATCGTTTGTTTGGAACGGAGACGGATGATGGATGGAGAAAAAATTCAATATACGGCTGACGGAAAGCTCAATGTTCCTGATCAACCCATCATCCCGTATATCGAAGGGGACGGAGTGGGCCCGGATATCTGGAGAGCATCCGTAAGAGTCTTTGATGCCGCCGTAAAGAAATGCTATGGAGTCAAAAGAAATGTGCATTGGCTCGAAATCTATGCGGGAGAGAAAGCATTTCAACTGAAGAAGGACTGGGCTCCGGAAGAAACGATCGAGACGATTCGGGAACACAAAATCGGCATTAAAGGCCCTTTGACAACCCCTGTAGGCGGAGGGATTCGAAGCATCAATGTATTACTCCGGCAAAAACTCGACCTCTACGCTTGCATTCGACCCGTGAAGTATCTTCCGGGCACACCGAGTCCGGTAAAGCACCCGGAAAAAGTGGACATTGTCGTCTTCCGGGAGAACACCGAGGATGTCTACGCAGGGATCGAGTGGAAGGAAGGATCAGAGGAAGCATTGCGACTCGGGGCGTTTCTTGAGAGAGAGATGGGAAAGAAGATTCGGGAAGATTCCGGAATCGGGATTAAACCCATCAGTCGTTTCGCAACAAAACGCCTGGTTCGGATGGCCCTTCCATACGCGCTCGCTCATGGCCGAAAGAGTGTCACATTGGTTCACAAGGGAAACATTATGAAGTTCACCGAGGGGGCGTTCCGTGATTGGGGATATGAGGTGGCAAAGGAAGAATTCGGGGATCGCATTCTATTGGAAAGTGAAATGGAGAAAGAGGGAATAAAGAAAGTTCCTTCCGGGAAGATCGTCATCAAAGATCGGATTGCTGATGCCATGTTTCAACAAATCCTTTTAAGACCTGAAGACTATGATGTGCTCGCTATGCCCAACCTTAACGGAGATTATATGTCCGATGCTTTGGCCGCCCAGGTGGGAGGCTTGGGCATGGCGCCAGGAGCGAACATAGGAGATTGTGCAGCTGTGTTTGAGGCCACCCATGGAACAGCGCCTAAGTATGCCAATAAGGATATGGTCAACCCTGGATCTCTCATCCTCTCCGGCGCCATGATGTTCGATTATCTGGACTGGAAAGAGGCGGGGAAAAGGATCAGGAAAGCTCTCGAGAAGACCATATCAAGGAAAACCGTCACGTATGATCTTGCCCGTCAGATGAAAGGCGCGAAGAAACTTAAATGCTCTGAATTTGCTTCCGCGATCATTGAAAACCTTTGACAAGCTTTCTCTTTTTAAATTATTATTAATAAAGGGAAATTAGAAAACAAATTGTTTTTGTCAGAGACTTCTTCGAGAAGAAGAGGGAAGTTTGGATTATGGCAGAGACGAAAAAAAAGAAGGAGACCCCGAAGATAGACATCTTTAAGGCCTGGTGTAAGGCGTGCGGGATTTGTGTCGCCTTCTGCCCGACGGGTGCTTTGGCGAAAGACGAAACGGGTAATCCTTACGTAAAGGATATTGAGAAATGTATTAACTGCGGATGGTGTGAGATCCGGTGTCCAGATTTTGCCATTACCGTGGAAGCAAAAACCAAAGGAAGGAAAAAGGTTGAAATAAAAGGTGGAGAGGAAGAGCCAAGGCCAAAGGAAGAAGAGATCTCACCAGAAAGAATTGTTACTCCAAGGCAATGAAGCGGTGGTAGAGGGAGCCCTCTACGCGGGTTGCCGATTCTTTGCCGGCTATCCAATTACTCCTGCCACTGAAATTTCTGAAATCTTGTCGATTAAACTTCCTCAAGTGGACGGGACCTTCATCCAGATGGAGGATGAGATTGCAAGCCTCGGTGCGGTGATCGGCGCCTCTCTTGCAGGGGTAAAATCGATGACGGCCACAAGTGGCCCGGGATTTTCTCTGATGCAGGAGAACCTGGGCTTTGCCGTCATCGCCGAGGTGCCTTGTGTCATCGTCAATGTCATGCGAGGAGGACCAAGCACGGGACTTCCAACTTTTCCCTCTCAAAGTGATGTGATGCAGGCAAGATGGGGAACCCATGGAGATCATCCCGCCATTGTCCTCTCTGCCTCAACGGTTCGAGAATGTTACGAGATGACCGTCAAAGCCTTTAACTTCTCCGAAAAATTTCGGACACCCGTTGTCCTTCTGATGGATGAAGTCATCGCTCATATGCGAGAGAAAATGGTTCTTTCGGATGAAGAAGAGATAGAGGTTTTCAATCGGGTCAAACCCACAGTTCCACCCGAATGGTACATCCCTTACGAAGATACACCCGGCGGCATCCCGGCCATGGCCAATTTTGGGGAGGGCTATCGGTATCACGTCACAGGTCTCACTCATGACATCAGAGGTTTTCCCACGTCGAGACCCGACGAGATCGGTCCCTTTATCGCCAGGCTCCACCGAAAGATCAGTCAGCATTTTTCAGAGATTCAATTGGCTGAATTTTTTCAAACAGAGGACGCAGAGATAACGATCGTTGCCTACGGGTGTGTGGCCCGGTCCGCTAGGAGGGCCATGATTGAGGCAAGGGAGAAAGGGATCAAAGTGGGACTTCTTAAACTGATGACGATCTGGCCCTTTGCGAGAGCTGCCGTGGAAAAAGTCCTCCAGAACTCGAAAGTCCTGCTTGTCCCTGAGATGAATATGGGTCAGATCTCGCGGGAGGTAAAGCGGGTCAACCGTGGGGTCGCAAAGGTCTTCGCCCTGAACAAAGTAGATGGGACGATTATCACGCCGGGAGAGATATTAAACCGAATCACGGAGGTTTCCTGATGGGAGAAGTTACGAGACTAATCCACAAATATCTTCGCCACGACAAGAAGTTTCCCCATGTCTGGTGCCCGGGCTGCGGGATCGGAATCATGTTAGGTTCCCTCATCCGGGCGATCGATCGGGTCGGTTTCGAAAAGGATGAGGTCGTTCTGGTATCAGGCATTGGATGTTCGGGAAGGCTTCCCGTCTACGTGGATTTTGATACGCTGCACACCACGCATGGCCGTGCGTTGACGTTCGCGACGGGAGTAAAGCTAGCTAAACCCGGTCTGAAGGTGATTGTGATCATGGGCGACGGGGATGCGGTGGCGATCGGGGGCAATCATTTCATTCATGCGGCAAGAAGGAATATCGATGTCACCTCCATCATTCTCAACAACAGCATCTACGGGATGACGGGAGGACAATCCTCTCCTACCACCCCTTATGGTATGAGATCTTCGACCACCGTTTATTCCAATATTGAGCAGAATTTCAAGATCTCGGAGTTAGCCGTTACTGCCGGAGCGGTCTTTGTGGGGAGGGGAACCGTCTATCATGCCAGACTATTAGATAGCTTGGTCGAGAAGGCGATTTTGAAGCCGGGTTTTTCCGTAGTGGAGGTGATCGCTCACTGCCACACCCAATACGGAAGGCAGAACCGTCTCGGGACAGCCGTAGAGATGATGGAATGGCAACGAGATCATGCCGTCGCCGTGGAAAAGGCCGCCGCGATGAAGCCCGAGGAGCTGCAGGATAAGATCGTGATTGGAGTATTGGTGGACAAGGAGCTTCCGGTTTATCAGGATGAGTACGAAAAGATTCGGGAACGCGCTAAGGTAACAATAGGAAGATAAAAAAACGATAAACGATGAACGATAGACAGTGAAAGACAGATGATAAGTGTAAGAACTTATCCGTAAATAGTGGTTGCTCGTAATATCCCCCTTTGGAAAAGGGGGATAGAGGGGGATTTTGCCAAGATTGCCAGTTCAAATCCCCCCACCTCCCTTTACTAAAGGGGGGAAAGTTATTTGTGGATGAGTTCTAAGTTCATAGTACATCGTTCACGGTTTATCATCGGAAGGGATTAAGATGTCGTATCGGTATGAGATCCGTCTGAGCGGCTCCGGTGGTCAGGGACTGATTCTGATGGGAATCATCTTGGCGGAAGCGATCGGAGTCTATGACGGAAAATATGTGGCCCAGACCCAGAGTTATGGGCCTGAGGCCAGAGGCGGATCCAGCAAATCGGAGATCATTGTGAGCGATGAAGAGATCGATTATCCTAAAGCGATGCGCCTTGATCTTCTCTTGGCGATGAGCCAAAGATCCTGCGATGAGTTTTGTTCAGATCTCAAGCCGGATGGTTTGCTCATTGTGGATTCGACCTTCGTCACCCAGGTTCCCACTCAAAAGGCTTTCCAGGTTCCCTTTACGCGTATTGCCAGGGAGAAGTTCAAAAGAGAGGTCGTCGCAAACATCATTGCTCTAGGAGCCCTCGCTCTACTCAGTCCCATTGTTTCTGCGAAAGCCGTTGAGTCCGCGGTGTTGACGCGGGTGCCCAGAGGCACAGAGAAATTGAACCGCGACGCCTTGAGGGCAGGGATGGACGCCGCCAAACAGGCGAAGGAGGCGTGGACGAAATTAGAAGTGGTTCCGGAGGTCCCCAAAGAAGACCTGTTGGATTCGTATTAACCCCTTAGGGGAATTTCAAATGACAAGTTTCAAAGTTCAAATGAATTATTATTATTTTCAAGGCCAATTAGCCACCCACTGGCCATGAAAATCACCAGACATCATCCTCCCCCTTGACGGGGGAGGATTGAGGTGGGGGTGGGCAAGAGATGTTCCCCCTCACCCTTACCCTCTCCCGCCAAGGGGAGATGGGGATAATGAGGGTCTTTCCCATATAAATTCAAATGACTAAAGTTAAATTTGGAATTTGACATTGGTTTGTAGCAATGAAAAGGAATTCTTTTGTCTACATCGCAACTAAAAAGATGGCTCAAGCGGTCTTTTCCATTTTTTACCGGATCGAGACCGAGTGGAAAACGACGCTTCCTGATCACGGGCCGATGATCATTCTTCCCAAACATCAATACTGGACCGATATTCCGATCGTCAGCCTCGCCTTCAAGCCCTTGCTTTACTTTGTAGCGAAGAAGGAGCTCTTCAAATACCCGTTGGTCCGAGGCTACCTCTCTTTTTTGGGCGGCCTCCCTGTGGATCGAACCCAGTCGGTTCGAACGTTAGATTCCTTTAAGGCCCTTGTCTCCTTGTTGAGAGCAGGCGAGAAGATCGTCATCTTTCCGGAAGGTACGTATGTTCGAAACGGAGTGGGTTCAGGAAAAAGTCGGCTCCTTCAGATGATCCTAAGATTCCAGTCGGAGCTCGGATATTCCATTCCCTTTATCCCTGTGGGCATTCGATATGGAGGGTGGTCGGGATGGAGAAGGCGGGTAGAAGTATCCATTGGCGCTCCTCTCTTTGCAGAGAAGGATTCTGACGCCGTCCCCCTGACCCATCGGGCGATAGAAGAAATCGGTCGTTTATGTCGATTGCCCGTATGTGAGCAACACCAATTCGGATTTCGGAATGCGGATTGCGAAATGAAAGAAGAGATATTTTAGGTTTTAATCCGAATTCCGCAACCTGCAATCCGCAATTGAAGGAAGGAGGTTTTATGCCAAGACGAGAAAGAGATCGCGAACTGGCGAGGAGAAGAAAGCGGAAGAAGGAAAAGAGGAAACTTCGCGCCAAAGGACTTTTGGAGTCGCCGGCGGGCGCTCCAAAGGAAAGTGAGAAGAAAAAACCAGAAAAAACGCCTGCGAAGGAAAAAGCCCGAGAAGGTTCGGAAAAACCCACCTCGGAGGGCTAATACAAACGTATTAAATCGTTATCGACCCCTGACCTCCTCCCTCTCCCCTCGGAGGGGAGAGGAGAAGAGTGAGGGGTGGCCGAGATGGCTTGTTTGTTAGAGGATTCGATAGACAAGATTGTCAATCAACCTCGTCTTCCCCAAATAACCGGCTAAGGCAACGACCACATCCCCTTCTATCCGGACGACATCCTCCAGCGTGTGGGCATCGCATATTTGAACATAATCAATCCTGACTAAGGGTTCGGACTGAAGGATCCCGCACATCTCGAGGAGGATTCGATCCGCCTTTCGTTCTCCCTGTTTAAGAAGTTCTTTTGCCTTTTGTAGCGAACGGTAAAGAGAAAGCGCGGCTTTCCTCTCGTGGGGCAAAAGATATGTGTTTCGTGAGCTCATGGCCAAACCGTCGACCTCCCGGACCGTTGGCATCCCTAACACCTCCACACTCATATGCAGGTCTCTGGCCATTTGTTGAATGGCGACTAGTTGCTGATAGTCTTTCTCCCCGAAGATCGCCACATGGGGCATCACAATCTCGAAGAGCATTAGGACCACTGTGGTGACGCCCTGGAAGTGGGTCGGCCTCGACCTTCCGCAGAGGTTTTGGGTTACCTTTTCCACACAAACGATGGTCTGATGATTTGGGGGATACATATCGCTCGCTTCTGGAGCGAAGAGGATATCCCCCCCCACCCCCTCTGCCATCTTTCTGTCCCTTTCGAAATCCCGAGGGTAATTCTTAAAATCCTCACTCGGTCCAAATTGGGTAGGATTGACGAAGAGACTGATGATCAGAAGATCCCCTCTTTTTCGGGCCTCCCGCATAAGGTTGAGGTGACCTTCGTGGAAGTACCCCATCGTAGGAACGAAGGCGATCGTTTTCCCGGCCTGTCTGGATCGGGAAGAAAATTCTTTCATTTCTTTGACCGTTCTGATAATTTCCATTTTCTTCAGATGGGGATAGATTATTTGGACCTCATCGGAATAAAGTACCATGTCCCCTTTTTCATCTGTTTGATCTCCCGGAGCAATTGGTCGAGGTCTTCTCTCCGGTTTACGAAATCAATCTCGCTCGTATCGACGACTAACAGGGGACTTTGATCGTAGTGGAAAAAATAATAATGGTAGGCCTCCATCAATGTCTTAAGATACTCTAAATCCATTCCCCTCTCATAAGAAACATTTCTTGATTTGATGCGATGAAGCAGTACTTCCGGCTTGGCCTCTAAGAAAATGACCAGGTCCGGGGAAGAGATCCGTGCGTTGAGGAGGTCGAAGACCTGTTCGTAAAGGGCGAGCTCATGGTCATCCAAATTGATGGAGGCGAATAATCGGTCTTTATCGAGGAGGTAGTCACAAAGGGTGATTTGATTGAACAGGTCGAGTTGGGCGATTTCCCTCTGCTGCTGGTACCGATTCAGCAAAAAGAAGATCTGGGTTTGAAAGGCATATTTTTTGCGATCCTCATAAAAATGAGAGAGGAAAGGGTTTTCTTCGACGTTTTCTAAAATACATCGGGCATTGAACTCCATTGCCAAAAGTTTCGCGAGACTTGTTTTTCCAACTCCAATCGGGCCTTCTATCGCAATATATCGGAACATGATGCCTGATCGCTCCTGATGTTCCCTAACACAACCCGGAGACTTTGTCGAGATTCTATCGGTTTAATCCATCCGGTCTTCCTTACCGCTTCTCCCTCGTACTTTGGAAGAAGAGGCGACTCAAACCCGTCCCTTTATTGTTTCAGCTTATCCCCTAACTCTTTGGATCTTTGGGTCGCCGCCATCACCGCATTCATCAATATTTTCCGCAAACCTCCTTTTTCAAGTTTATACAGTCCGGCAGCCGTAGTTCCGTATCGAAAGCCATGATCTGCTCGGCGGCTGTAAATTTGACCCTCAGCAAACCAGCAATTAATGCCTCAGCCATGTTGCCTGTTCCAACGAAGCCGATCTCTTTCCTTTTTTTCATACAAGACTCCTTAAACTAATACAAACGCATTAAATCATTTTACATGTAGCGCAAGGCTTTAGCCTTGCTTAAAGCAACCCTAAAGGATTGCCCCACAAAATATTTAATACGTTTGTATTAGATTGACCTCTTTTTAGCATACCGGCCATCTTTTTTCTATGCAATTTTAACACAAGTAACCCCCTTTTTTTCATGAGTGGACAGAAATCCTTCAGATATCATTGAGGAAAGTTAAAATTCTAATTTAAGGGTTTAAAAGTATTCGGGTAACTGTTATAATCCGGGCGGTTGACTATCCGTTACGATACTGAGTTGGCAAAACGGCCCTCACGATCCCTTGGGCCTCGGGAGCACTGTGTTTTACTCCACTCGATCTAAACTCATCCTCAGTTTTCTCGGTATTTCCTTCCTTGTGTGTGGGATCGCTCTTTTAGTCGGGGGTCAGCTTCTTTATAAAGCCGTCGTCAACGAAGCAACGAACCGCGTCCGGTTGGACCTCAATGCCGCACGGGAGATCTATCTCAGCCGAATCAAGGGAGTGAAAGTCGCCCTCAACATTACCACGCTGGGCCCCGTATTCCGATTGGCCCTTGAAAGACAGGATGCCCATAAAATTATACCTTTCTTGACAAATATAGCGCAGCAGACAGAGCTGGATTTCGCGGGGATTGTCACAAAAGAAGGAAGGACGCTATGCCGTATCGGACCCAATTCCATACCAAAAAGAAATGGCCCTGGGAATCCAATTGCCAACTTAGCACTTCAGGAACGAATTGCCGTCGCGGGGACTGTTGCCTTGAGCAAGGAATTTTTGTTTACGGAAAATCCTGAACTTGCGAATCGGGCCAGAATCAAGTTGCTTCCCACCAAAAGGGCCGTGCCTAGGCCTGAAGGTGAAGAACTGTCCGGAATGGCCCTTGCTGCCGCTGTGCCGATTTTCGACGCAGGTAATTTCCTTGGCGTTCTTTATGGGGGAGTTCTCCTGAACCGGAGTCAAGAGATTGTGGACAGAGTGCGGGACACTATTTTTCAACACGAGATTTACAAAGGGCAGAGCATAGGAACCGCCACCATCTTTTTTAAGGATATTCGTATCTCCACAAATGTTCTTTCACCCGACGGAAGTCGAGCCATTGGAACGGTGGCCTCCGAAGAGGTGACCAAACACGTCTTGACAGAGGGGAAGAAGTGGATAGACCGTGCTTTCGTTGTGAACGATTGGTATATTACTGCCTATGAGCCGATCGAGGACATCTTCGGCCAAAGGATTGGCATGCTTTATGTTGGCGTGCTGGAAGCAAAGTATGCAGATGTCCGATGGAAGGCCCTCTCACTCTTCATATTCATCACCGTGGCCGGAATGGTCTTAGCCATTGGTTTGGGATACGTCATTGCCAGCAAGATGAGTCGGCCGGTCAAACAGCTCATCAAGGCCAGCAATGAGGTTTCTCAGGGCAACCTTTCTCCAGAGATTGGACCGATCTCCAAGAGTGAACTGGGCGTCCTTCAAAAGACGTTCAAGCAAATGTTGACCTCCCTTCAGGAAAGGGATAAACGTCAACGGGTGGAAAGCGAGACAAAGCTTTTGCAATCGGAGAAACAGGCGAGCATCGGCAAACTTGCAGGCGGGGTGGCACACGAGATTAACAATCCTCTGACCGGGATATTTACTTTTACCCATATGTTGCTTCGCCGGCAGGATATCCCAGAGGACGTTCGTGCCGACCTCGAGACGATCGGCCAAGAGACCGAGCGGGTTCGAAAGATTGTCAAGGGGCTGCTCGATTTCTCACGTCAGACAGAACTTGACCGTGAACCGACAGACGTCAATCGGATGATCCGTTCTACCCTTTCTCTTGTCGAAAACCAAGCCCTGATCAAAGGCGTTAGTTTAAATTTTGAGCCAGGGGAAGGGCTACCGATGATCACTTTGGATAGAAATCAGATGCAAAGTGTGCTACTTAACATCGTCATCAACGCCCTCGATGCCACCGACCCAGGTGGAAGTATTACTGTCACGAGTGGTAATGGCGTATCCACCAGCCATCCCGGCCAAGCTGGTATTGAAATTTTATGTACGGATACGGGCTGTGGTATTCCCCCTGAGAACCTGAATAAGCTTTTCGATCCTTTCTTTACAACCAAAGAAATTGGACATGGCACGGGTTTAGGCCTATCGGTGTCGTACGGGATCGTCGAACGCCATGGAGGGACCATATGGGTTCAGAGCAAAGTTGGAAAGGGCAGTACCTTTAAGGTCTGGCTACCCGTAGAGGAGCAGAGTGTAAGGGATGAAGATATTAGTCGTAGATGATGATGCCATTGTGATCAAGAGCTGTCGGCGTATCCTTGAGGCCGAGGGATTCGAGGTGACGACGGTGCCCAGCGCCGACGAGGCACTGGAGAAGATTAAAGCTTACGATTTTGATCTGGTGGTCATGGACGTAAAGATGCCCAAACACGACGGTATCTTCCTTATGCGAGAATTTAAGAAGAATTGGCCGGACATACCGATCATCGTGATGAGCGGTTATCCTACTCCAGAGACCATCGCCGATGTTCTCAGATTGGGCGCCATCCAGTTTATTCCAAAACCTTTTAAACCCGACGAATTTATGAGATCCATTAAGGAGGTCGTTAAGAAGATATATCTTAAGAAATCCTTCCCCACAGGAGCCGGTGGGTGAAGCGGTGTTTGTTTAGAGGAGGAGAACCATGGCTGAGAAGATGCTGGTGATCGATGATGAAGAAATTGTCCTGAAATCGTGTCGAAAAATATTTGAGGCGGAAGGGTTCGCAGTGGTCACCACGGCCAATCCGCAAGAAGGCCTCAAACTTGTCTCGGAATCAACGTTTGACGTGATCCTCGTGGATTGGATGATGCCGGGTTTCGATGGAATGGATGTGGTAGAGGAGATTGACAAGCGTTCGCCGAATTCAACCGTGGTCATGATCAGTGGTTACCCTTCTGTCGGACGGGCCACCGAAGCGATGAAGCGGGGCGCCATGGATTATGTGTCCAAACCCTTCCGGCCGGAGGAGATCGTCGAGGTTGTTAAAAAGGCGGTCAGGCGCAAGGTCACTGAGGAGAAGAAAGCCATCGGCCGGTTTGAAAGCTTTATGAAATCCTGGCAATTTCCTGTGCCCGCATTAGAGGACAAAGCACCCAAGACGATTGCCGAGACGGTCGCTCAAACCGTGGGGGTTGCGAAAGCGACCTCTCCCTGGCTCACGGTATTTGTACTTGGAATTCTGGCAGGGGCCTATATTGGTTTCGGAGGTTTGCTTTCAACGACCGTCACCTTTGATATGGCAGCCAAATGGGGTATCGGCTTCACCAAAATCTTAGGAGGAGCTGCCTTTAGCGTGGGCCTAATGCTGGTGGTCATTGCGGGGGCGGAGTTATTCACCGGCAACAACTTGATGGTTTCCAGTGTCATGATGAAAGAGATTACTTTCAGCACTATGGTGAAGAGATGGGGAATTGTCTTTCTCGCCAATTTCATCGGGTCGATTATCACTGCGTTGGTATTTTACTTTTCGGGCCTCTGGAAGACCGGTGACGGAGCGCTGGGTGCAGCGGCGGTGAAGATCGCTTATAACAAAGTTGCCCTGAGCTTTGGCGAAGCACTATGGCGCGGCATCGGCTGCAACTGGCTGGTCTGTCTGGCAGTCTGGATGGCTCTTGCGGCTCGCCAAATTATAGGGAAGATATTCGCCATCTTCTTTCCAATCATGGCCTTCGTTGCGATCGGGTTTGAGCACAGCGTGGCCAATATGTACTTCATCCCAACGGGAATATTGCTGATGAACGGGGCGGGATTCACCAGCGTTCCGGGAGTTGATCCGAATATCCTCGGCTGGATCAATTTCCTGTGGAGGAACCTGCTTCCTGTCACCATAGGAAACATCATCGGTGGCGCCGTTTTTGTGGGGATGAGTTACTGGGGGGCCTACCTCAGACCGAAAACCGATTAAAGCAGCCCCACACCCCACCGTCTCCCCACGGGGAGAGGGCACGGGCGAAGGAGCACAAAATGTTAGAAGAAATTCTTAGATCTACTGTGTAGGAATCTAAACGTCTGAAACCCTGCCGTATTGAACAGTCAGTATATTCGCATCTAAGTAGTTTTCTATAGCTTCCGCGGCAACTGCTATCCTATCTTCCGGGACAAGAATTGAAATCTCAATATAAGGGCCAAAAAAATAGAGCAAGGCCCGGTAATAATAGCCTCTGAGGTAGCAAGGAAGCCCTTTTTGTTCAAAGAGGCTTTTGAGAAGCCCTGCCATTGGGACGTTGTGCAGCTCCGCCACTTTTACAGGATTGCCTCCTCGCCCTCTTATACGCACCTCTTCCATAAGATCAAGGATTATTGCTACAGCTGTGATTAGAAAAGTGCCCCCCAAGATGAAAGGCCAAAATCGAAAGGCAATTTTTGGTATGAAAACAATAAAGATTAAGTATAGAGCTCCAAGAGGAAATATGGACTCAAGGCTTTTATCAATATAATGTTCATCTTTTTCGCCTGGTGGAGACACAATTGAACCCCGTTTATTTTTAAGTACAGCAATCATCTCTTTGGGATCGTAAAAGAATGAAACGAAGAGGTAGTAGAAGAAAAAGATAAGAATAACATGTGCGATATAATACCAAATACTTCCGTAAACAAGGGCTTCGGACAATTTTTCAGAAACTTTATAACCCATCATGCCCGTAAATCCTAAGATCGTTATTGGTATCCCGATCAGGAATTCTCCCCCAGAAGCGGGTATTATCCCTGCCGGTGTGAGTTTTAGCGGAATATAGGTCTCGACGCCGTTGCTAAATCTAACTGGTATTTTTCTATAGCTCTTCTCCATCAGTACAATAAGAGCTATTAATGCTACGACTATTACGACAAACAATAAAAAATACTCTAAGGAACTAAGACTGGTTTCATGGGATGCAAATATTATTTGAAGAATGTTCGAAAAAACCCTTGGTCCATATCCGACGAATATCAGGACGCTTATGCCGTGACCTATTCCTTTTCTCGTAATCAGTTCCGCAATCCATATTGTTAGGAAAGCACCAGTTGTGAGGGTTAATACCATAACCAGGCAAAAGCCTAACCCGGGATGTCTTATGATTTTTTCTCCAGCCGATCCCATCATATGTTCGAGGCCAATGGTAATTCCATAGCCTTGCACAAGAGCAATCAAGAATGTTGCAAAAAGTGCTATCTCCTTAATCCTGATCCTTCCTGCATATCCCCCTTGCCGCCAAGATTTAAGCGGTGGGACGAACAACGATAAGATTTCGACTATTATATAAGCGCTTATATAGGGCATAATGCCAAGGGCTAAAATAGAGAATCTTTCAAGAGCGGGTTCAGAGGCGAGAAATCTTACAAAACGGTTAAGCTGCTCATCGCTAAAAAAACTTCCAAGGACCTGGAGGTCGATCCCTGGAGCGGGTATTAATAACAAAACCCTATAGAGGAGAACAAAGCCAATGGTATAGAGGACTCTCTTGTGAAGATCAGTGAGGATAATCCTCGGAGGGGTTTTCTGGATATCTTCCTTTCCAATGATTTCTTCGGTAAGCAGGCTTCCACAGTCGGAGCAATGAGTAATCCCTTGCCGAAATTCTGCGGGATATCCCATTTCCTTTCTGTGTGGGCAATCAGGATTCAAACAAAAAGCCATCGGTTCTACCCTTCGTTACATTCGTCTGGCTCTCTATTTACTTTTCACCGCCTTGGGAAGGTTCGATTCAACTTCTTTCAGCAATTTTCGAGCATCCTTATGATCGGGTTTTAATTTTAAGACATTATTCAAGAGGTTTTTCACATGGTCGTAATTTTTTGGGTCATTTAGAAGTAATGATTTTGCGAACATGAAAATATAGTCAGGATTTCGAGGTGACAGAAAATAAGCATTTGCGAACTCGACCTGAGCTTGCAGAACCTCCCTCTTTTTGTAAAGCTTTAAACCATTTTGATAATGATCCTCGGACTTGGACGAATCTTCAGGCTTAAGGAATTCTATCGATGAGAGGATAGTAAGAACATCATTCTCGTCGAGATATCCTTCTATAGACGTGATTATCCCTGCAATACTTTGGGTATCCTCTCTATTATATAATGAAAACTCTCTGAAAAAGGCGTCTCCTTTTTGCCATCCCTTCAAAAAGCCTTTAAGGTTATTCCTGTGGATTTCCTTCGTTTCGAA
This sequence comes from Thermodesulfobacteriota bacterium, assembly GCA_035625415.1. Classification (GTDB taxonomy): domain Bacteria; phylum Desulfobacterota; class BSN033; order BSN033; family UBA1163; genus UBA1163. Next base: position 75,936 of record DASPPQ010000149.1, on the reverse strand, counting down.
TGCCTCCCCCTTCGGGTTGATAAGAGAGCGTATAACAACGAGGCGAGGATTCCAGTTGTTTGTCAATATATATTTCTCAAAATTGAATTTAGAACTCGACCCAAGCATTTTCCGAAATGTTTCATCTGTAAATAAATCATCATAGATAAAATCATTTCTGAAGTTAATATATGCTTTTGTGTGAACTCCTTGGTTTTGGAAACTAACTAACCATTTTTGATTTTTACCTTCTATTCTATTTAACCTTCTGATACCAAACTCTCTTGGCACTAAGAGTGAGACATTGAGTAATTCAATCTTCCGATATTTTTCGAGCACCTCAGAACTCTTCGGTTTTTCTAAAGTAACGATTGGAGGTCTATTTATAAAAAAAGGATACCCAAATCTCCATGCTGCATGCACCTTCCAATATAAAGCAAATATTATCCAAGAAAAGGAAATCAGTATGATCAATACAGCTAGCAGTCCATGCCAGCTTACAAATCTAAATGAACGTGTTTCACCAAAGAGGGCCTTTACGGGCCTTCGCGAGAAATATAGCAGTGTGAGAATGACGAACAAGAACGGAATGACCACCGCATAATCCTTTAAACTTTGAGCTCCCCACCATAGGAACTGAGTAAGAATCTGGACGGGAAGTGTCAACATGACGGCGATGACGCCATATCTTGCCCAGAATCTTCTTCGCAGCAAACCGTATCCGACGATCATATTTATCGGAGTGCTATAAAGGCCGATACCCGTAAAAGCAAAGAAATTATTTATGGGGTCGATATTCCATTTTATTGTAACAATTTGGAATCTGGGCAGGATGACAGTTAATATGTCGAACACCGAGTAAATAAGTATCAGGACAGAATAAATACGTAAGACGATGATTTCTTTCTTGCTATTTGTGACTTCCATTGCCTTACTCCAATATTTACGAATTTACCCGAATGTAACGCAATATATCAAAAACTCGGTGGGTAAGCAATTAGAATGCTGTTAAATGGAGTGGACTTTGTTATTCAAGTGGGGTTTGTAGCGCCCCCATTTACTGGGGGGCGAGGTTGGGCTTTGACCCTGTTTTTTAATTTTTCCGCATCATGTAGCCCACCGCTTTCTCCAGTCCGTCGAGCGTCAGCTCAAACATCGGGAAAATTTCGCGGATTTGATGAACGGAGCGGGTGTAGGGCCATTCTTCGGCAAGTTTAGGATTGATCCAAACAGCATGGGGAAAGGTCTTGGCAATAAACTTTAGCCTCTCATAACTCGGTCTTCCGGATCTCTCTTCAATGTGGATAGAACCATCCGTAGCCATCAGTTCATAGGGAGCCATGCTTGCATCCCCAACGACGATGAATCTTGTTTCCGGGTCCAGGCGAATCAGTTCATCCACTGAAAACGGTTTGGAATGCCTGGGCGGGTCCTCCCAGAGATAATCGTAGATGGTGTTATGAAAAAAGAATGTCTTGAGGTCTTTGAACTGGGCCCGTGCGTAATTAAAGAGGGTTTGGACAAGCTCGATATAAGGATCCATAGACCATCCGCCATTGTCAATTGCCAGGACGACCTTTAATCGGTCCTTCAGACTTCGATCAAACACAATCTCAATTTCTCCCGCATTCCTCATGGTCTCATAAATCGTCTTATCAATATTCACTCTATCCTTAGGACCAAATGGAACCATGTTCCTCAATCTCTTGAGAGCCTCCCCCATTTGGGATGCCGTCATGGGTGCCTCCTGGGAGTAGTCACGATACCTGCGGTCCATCGCTATTTTGACCGCTGACTTATTTCGGGAGACACCACCCACCCTCATCCCACCTGGATGATAACCGGAATGCCCGACGGGAGAAGTTCCGCCCGTTCCAATCCACTTGTTTCCTCCGTGGTGGGCTTCGGTCTGGTCTTTTAATCGATCAAGAAAGTATTTGAGCAATTCCTCCGGACTGAGCTTTAACAAATCCTCTTCGTTGACCCCAAGGGCTTCTGCTAACACTTTAGGATTTTTCAACCATTCGTCAAGCAGGGCACGGGCGATCTCGGACAATTCAATTTCTTCCGGTCCTTTGAATTCGGCGCCCTCAAACCGGTGAGCAAACACCTGGTCATAAAGATCGAAATACTTCTCACTTTTCACGAGGATTGTCCGGGCCCCGGTGTAAAAATCGTCCAGAGAATTAATCATCCCCATACTTAAGGCTTTCTGAAGCCTCAAGAATGAAGTAGGAGATACTGGAATCCCCGCCTTTTTTAGTAAATAAAAGAAATCGACGAACATAATATAGTCCCGTAGTCGTCAGTCTCGTAGTTTCGTAGTCAACCATATGACTATGCGACTACAGGACTATACGACTATCTGACGCCCAGTTACACCCTAAACCTGGCCACAGCGTTCTGGGCAACCACGTAGTCAGGGCTCTTTTTGAAGAGGACCCCCAGGAAAGGAACCTCTCCTTTGATCAAATCCTTGACCCGAAAGTCTGGATCTGCCTTTAGGGCCCTAATCCAGTTGATCAGCTCGCGCGTGGCAGGTTTTTTCTCAATACCCCTGATTTCCCTGAGACGGTAAAATGTTCTGACGACGCTATCGAGTAATTCCTTGTCAATATCAGAAAAATGAACCTGGACGATTTTTCTCATCATGTCAGGCTCTGGGAAGGCAATATGGTGGAAATTACAGCGACCTAAGAATGGGTCGGAGAGATCCTTCTTCGCGTTCGACGTGATGATGATCACGGGCCGATGTATTGCTTTGATGGTTTTATCGATCTCGATAATATCAAACTCCATCTGGTCCAGCACATCCAGCATATCATCCTGAAAATCCGTATCCGCTTTATCAATCTCATCGATCAGAAGAACCACCCTCTCACCGGATACAAAAGACTGTCCGATCTTTCCCATCCGGATGTACTCTTCGATATTGCTGACATCCCTTTTGGAATCACCAAAACGGCTGTCGTTTAAGCGCGTGAGGGTATCATACTGGTAAAGGGCATCAATCAACTTCATGCTCGATTTGACGTTCAGAACAATCAGTCTCATGCCGAAAGCTTCTGCAATGGCGTGGGCCAGCATGGTCTTTCCGGTTCCGGGCTCCCCTTTCAGCAGAAGAGGCATTTCGAGAGCCATCGAAATGTTGACAATCCTTGCCAGCTCATCATCGAGCACGTACTTGGAAGCCCCTGTAAATTCGTTTTTTTGCGTTTCTTTGTGCATTGTTCCACTCCCTCATCAACCCTGTCAGAATTTGTATCATGGTATGATAACCAGTTTTTGGTCATGTTTCAACTCAGCATTCGAACGTCGCCCCACTCTTCCGCTCCCCCTCTTGAGATTGTGTCGTAATAATGGAAAACCATTTCGGTTCCAATGCCTTGCCCGTATTTACCCTCCGTCCTGATTATGACACAGCCTCCTTGAGGAGAGAGAAGGGGGTGGGCAGATTCTTGTATTCATATGGAAAATCTGTTTAAATTTAACGCATAAATAAAACCACCCCCCCTCCCTCACCCTTCCCCCCTGAGGGGGAAGGCCAGGGTGGGGGTGTCGTTCCGAGGCGCTGAGATGATGAAATGGCGAGCGTGGGTGACACTTAATATTTCTATTGGCGTCTATATGTCCATACTGCATGCCAGCATCGTGAATATTTCCCTCCCCACGATCGTTCGATCTCTCAATAATCATTTGACAGCCGTGGCCTGGGTGGTAATGGCTTATTTGATCGTTATCACCGGATGCCTGCTTGTAACTGGAAGGCTCTCGGATCTTTTCGGACTGAGAAGGATCTACCTCCTCGGGTATTTAACCTTCACGCTTGGTTCGGCGCTTTGCAGCTTTTCCCGCACGATCTATTTTCTGATCGCGTCGCGGATGCTCCAAGGATTAGGCGCCTCTGCGCTTATGGCCAACGGCCTGGCAATCTAATCAGATAGGCAAGGGATCGACCCCCCTCCTATGGGGATGGCTCCTCCTTAGCCTGTTCTGTTTCAGCCTGTTTATCACTGTGGAAATCCAGTCTCTTTTCCCACTGGTGGACCTTAAACTTTTTAGAAGACGGCTCTTCATTTTCTCTCTTGGGGCAAGCTTCTTATCCTTCTGGATGAGTGCCGCCCATAGCTTCGTCATCCCTTTCTTCCTCCAAAGCGGTGAGGCATCTTCGGTTTAGAACACCGTTGACTAATTCATAGCCGTGCTGAACAGGGGACGGCCACAGCGGTTGAAGGCGAGACTCCAGACCAAAGATGGGAAAGAAGAAATCCTTTGATGCACTGGAATGCTTGCGGCCATAAGCAGTCATGTCCCCGACAAGTTCACGTCCGTCGGGGTAAGCGGAAAAACGAAAACGACGATGGGTCGTTTCTCTATAAATGAGATAAGATAGTCTGTCTTTAAGAGTGATCGCAACTGGCTCTCCTTTTTGGTCTATAAAATATTGGCCCACCGCTCGATATCTCTTCTCTCGCTTCGCAGTCAACAAGTTATTTGTCATATTTTCCAGGAGAGTCAAGGATTTTGTTGGGCAAGTGTGTTATTATGCAAAATCTAATCGACCCCTTTCTTGAATCCACGGAAAAAGTTATACTATGCCATAAAAATATATTGCGGGTGCATTACGATGACAGAGAATGACATGAATGGAGAGCCCAGTTTTGAGGAGCTTTTGAAAAGCAGTTCTGAGGCTCCAGGCCGGAAACTTTTCCCTGGAGATAAAGTTTCAGGAAAGGTGTTCAAAGTCAGCAAGGATACGATCTTTGTTGAATTAGGGGGTAAGAGCGAGGGCGTCGCGGATATTCAGGAATTCTTGGACAAGGAAGGGAACCTCACCGTGAAGCAAGAGGATTGGGTTGAGATGAGAGTGGCATCAACCCGGGATGGAATCCACCTCACGAAGGGAATGAAGGTTCAGGGCGGAGATGCCCTCGGCATGCTTCGAGAGGCAAGAGAAAGCCTTATCCCCGTGGAGGGAAGAGTTACCGGCGTCGTGAAGGGAGGCTTCGAGGTCAATCTTTCCGGTATGCGTGCCTTTTGTCCCTTAGGCCAGATCGACCTCCAGTTCTGCGAAAAACCTGAGGAGTATGTCGGAGCCAAATATGCGTTTCGAATCATTGAGATCAAAGAAAGAGGGAAGGATATTATTGTCTCCCGACGTGAACTCCTGGAGGAAGAACGGGAGAAAAAGTCAAAAGAGACCTTAGCAAGTCTCAAGCCTGGCCTTGAGTGTGAAGGGAAGGTGACAAAACTGGCCGACTTCGGCGCCTTTGTTGATATCGGAGGCGTCGAGGGGATGGTCCACATCTCTGAGATATCTCATGGGAGGATTAGCCATCCATCAGAGATTCTCAAACCCGGCCAGCAGGTGAAGGTTAAGGTGATGAAGTTCGAGACGGATAAAGAGGGCCGACCTAAAATCTCCCTTTCCATCAAAGCATTGGAGCCCGACGCATGGGAAAAGGGCCTTGGATTTGAAGAAGGAGAGATCATTCATGGGAAAGTCTCAAGGCTCACCGACTTCGGTGCCTTTGTCGAAGTGGCGCCCGGCGTAGATGGCCTTGTTCACATTTCAGAGATCAGCTACGAACGAGTCTCTCACCCGAGCAGATTTCTTCATGAAGGAGACGGCGTGGAGGTGCTGGTCATGGGAATAGATCGCCAAGCGCATCGCATCTCCCTATCGATCAAAGAGGCGATGATCAAGAAGAGGATGGAAGAGGGGGGGGAGGGGCCGAATAAGGTGCGCCTTGAAGTAGGACAGGTCCTGAGAGGGATTGTCGAAGACAATAAGCCTTACGGTATTTTCATTCGCCTTCCACAATTTGGACCAAAGGTGAGAGGCTTGCTTCCAATGGAGGAACTGAAGGATTCCGGAAAAGGAGATGTTAAAAAGAGGTTTCCCAAAGGTCAAGAAATTCAGGTAGAGATCATCTCCATTGATGCACAGGAAAAAATTCGACTATCACAAAGGGTGATAGAGGAGAGAGAGGACCGAGAGTCCTACAGAGAGTTTCTGGAGAAGGACGAGAAGAACGGGAATCTCGGGACTTTTGGAGACATCCTCAAAAACTTGAAGCTGAAGTAAGGCAATCAGGATTTTCTGTAATGAAGAAGACCAATGCAGCAAGGGTTCTGGATAGTTTAAAGATTGATTACAAGCTTGCGGAGTATGAGGTCGACGAGTCGGACTTAAGCGCTGAAACGGTTGCAAAAAAAGTGAACCTGCCCCCGGAGCAGGTATTCAAAACACTGGTCGCCCGGGGTGACAAAACGGGAGTGCTGATCGCTTGTGTTCCAGGGAATGGTGAACTCGATTTGAAGGCGATGGCAATGGCCGGTGGGGATAAAAAGGTGGAAATGGTCTCTGTGAAGGAGATTCAACAAATAACGGGTTATATCCGGGGAGGCGTCTCCCCGATTGGGACAAAAAAGCGCTATCCCATGTTCTTGGACGAGAGTGCCATGAAGTTTCCATTTATCTCGATCAGCGCTGGGGCGAAGGGTTCCCAGATTTTTATTTCGCCGAGGGATTTAATCGAGGCGCTGGATATAAAATTATGCAAGATCGCCCGAAGCGAACCCCATTAGAAATTCCAGTCCCGCTACAGCGGGATCGGAATTATTCTGAGACCTAACCCTGCTGCAGCGCCCTGCACCGTCCCGGCGTTACGCGGGATAAGGGGCAGAGCAGGAGGGCATCGTTTCTAACTGGGTGGAGAAGGGTTGACTTCAATGGGATGTCCTGGGTTATGATACGATTCGTCGGGTTTCTGTCGAAAAAAATGTTAAGAAAGGAGCTTCAATGAGATTAAAGTTGATCGTCGTCCTAGGGATTTTGTTCTTTGTCAGCCAGGTGAGTGCCGAGGAAAAACTGGTCCTGAAAAATCAGAAAGATAAAGTCAGTTATGCCATCGGCTTGAACATCGGGAGGAATTTAGCCAATGACCTTAAGAAACAGTTGATCGATATTGACTCGAACCTCCTCACAAGAGGGATCCAGGATGCTCTTGCCGGCGCGAAGCCTTTATTGACCGATCAGGAGATCCAGGAAACCATGGTCGCTTTTCAGAAGGAGATGATGGCGAGATGGGAGGAGGTCGGGAAAAAAAACAAGGTGGATGGAGAGACTTTCCTTGCTGAGAACAAGAAAAAGGAAGGAGTTAAAACCTTACCAAGCGGCCTCCAGTATAAGGTGATAAAGGCAGGTACCGGTAAGAAACCGAAAGCAGATGATACGGTGACAGTGAATTATCGGGGCACCCTGATTAATGGCACGGAGTTTGACAGCTCTTATAAGCGCGGACAACCTGCAACCTTTCCGGTTTCGGGTGGCATCATTGCAGGTTGGACGGAGGCTTTGAAACTGATGGGAGAAGGTGCGAAATGGGAACTCTTTATTCCTTCGAATCTCGCCTACGGGGAGCGCGGAACGAGCGGCATCATCGGACCTAATGCGACTCTGATTTTCGAAATTGAACTGGTTTCGATTAAACAGAAGACAGAAGAGAATAAGCCGGGAAATAAGCAAGAGAAAAAATAGGATAATCTGTGCAATCGCATAGGTCCCCATAGATCAACCATGTTCTTTTATGGCAAAGGGTCTTGGAGGGCTGAATAAGAAAACCTCCGAGCCTTGGCTCGAAGGTTTTAACTTGCTTAAAGTCGGGAAAGTTACTCCCGACCGGCTTGCTCAGAGTAATCGAAGACGAATGGTGAAATGAACTTTCAGATTCCCACCACAATCTGCAGTACTGTCCAGGAATAAAACAGACTTTTCATTCTATCTCACCTCCTTATAAGCCAAAAGCCCTCTAACAACCCCGGGGCGCTTTCCTGTTTAGCCTGGTTAGCTTACTTAACTACAATGAGCCGCCAAAGAGCTAATTCTTAAGGTCTCTACAAAAAAAAGCGGTGAAAACGCCCTAGTCAAGCCGCGGAGCATCTGGTTTGAGAATTTAGGGCAATTATTAACCCCTTAATTTTCTTGAAAAAGATCAGAACTCGTGTTAGTTTTGTTTGAATTATGAGCGAACCCATAATTGAGATGGTTCATGTGTCTAAGACTTATCCGAGCCAGATTTCCGTTCTTTCAGATATCACGATGGAAATCTCGTCAGGGGAATTCGCTTTCGTCGCCGGTCCGAGTGGTTCCGGGAAAAGCACCCTTCTTCGAATCCTATATGGGGCAGAAAAACCAACAAGCGGTGAGGTGGTGGTGGATGGAATGCAGATCACACAACCGGGTTTCAAGAAAATCCACCAATTGAGAAGGAAGATGGGAATCGTTTCACAAGATTTCAAACTTTTACGTGACCGGACCGTAAACGAGAATGTCGCTTTCGCTCTGGAAGTAACCGGCCATACCCGGAGGGGGGCAAAAAGTAAAGCCTCTGATATGTTGAGGCGAATCGGGCTTGAAGAAAGGGAGGAAGATCCGATCCTCTCCCTCTCTGCCGGCGAACAGCAGCGGGTGGCCATTGCCAGAGCTCTGGTCAATTCGTCGTCCTTAATTCTTGCCGATGAGCCTACAGGGAACTTGGATGCCAAGACGACTCTTGAAGTCATGGGGATCTTTAGCGATCTCAACCATCAGGGGACCACCATCCTGTTTGCGACTCAATTTACGGGGCTTATCAAACGTTTTCCATTCCGTGTTATTCAGATTCTAAACGGACAGATCCTGAACGGAAAAAAGGGAGTGGTCAACGAGGTTCGAGAGGTGAAAGCAGGGGAATGACTTTCTTCCTTCAATATGTGATGAGGCGGGCCTTTCAAAATATGACTGGAAACCTATTCTCCAATCTCATCACCGTCGGCATCATTGCCGTCTCAATGCTGATCTTTTCCACCTTTACTCTGCTCGCCTTCAACCTGACCCACTTCCTCAAGATTTGGGAAGACAAAATCGAAGTCATTGCCTACCTGAAGCGGGGAACCCCTGCGAGTGAAGTGGAACCTCTCTTAAGCAAAACTCGACTCGTCGAAGGGGTGGAGATTGTGAGGTATGTCTCGCCCTATGATGCAATGACCTTCATGGAGACGAAATTAGGCGGTCAGAAGAACCTCCTTCAAGGGATTCAGCCGGCACTCCTTCCACCTTCTTTTGAGATTCAGTTGAAGAAGGATTATCGGAATTCTGCAAAGATTAACGACGTGGTCAGCCATCTGAGAGAAATGGCGCAGTTTGAGGAGATTCAATACGGGCAGGAGTGGGTGGAGACCTTTTCTGCGCTGGTCCATATCCTGCGTCTCACCCAGTGGATACTCGGAGGGCTTCTCCTCGTCGGGGTCGTGTTCATTACTTCCAACACCCTCCAATTGACCATTTCCTCCCGCCGGGAAGAGATCGAAGTCATGCATTGGGTCGGGGCAGGCCCCGGCTTTGTCCGCGTTCCCTTCTACGTGGAAGGACTCATTCAAGGTCTCCTGGGAGGAGGGTTGGCCATTTTTTTTCTCTTTTTATTGTTTCAAGGGTTTTTTCTCCATATCCCCCCGTCGATGCAGGCGTGGCTGGCAAAGGGTCCCGTTCTTTTTTTGCCGGCGGAGACCATCGCCTGGATATTGCTGGGGGGAATGGTTCTCGGCTTTTTTGGGAGCTTCGTCGCTTCGATGAGGGTTCTGAGATATAAATGAAAGGGTTTCTGAGTAAGAAGTGGATGGGGATTGGAGGTTTTCTGATAGGATGGACAATCTCCTTCGGGGCGCTTTGGTCGGTCTCCGCCGATCAGGTTGATAAGGACATCACTCAAAAAAAGAAGGACCTTAAAGACATCAAGAAGGAAATTAACTTAACCAAGGAGAAGGAAAAAAGAGCCCGGGGAAAAGAATCTTCCATCCTGGAGGCCCTTCATCTTCTGGAAGTGGAACTCTACCGGAAGGGAAAAGAATTAAAACAGATGGAGATGCAATTGACCCAAACCCAAGAAAAGCTACGCCAGACAGGGCACCAGACCGTCGTGCTCAGCAAGGCAATGGATTCGACCAAAGAAAAGCTTCTCTCCAGGCTGATCGCCCTTTATAAGATGGGTAGGGTTCCCGTGGAGGGTCTCCTTCTCACTTCAGGATCCTACTCCGACCTCTTGAGGCTTGACAAATACCTAAGGGTGATTGTTGATTATGATGCCCGCTTGGTCGAGACGTATCGGAATCAGGTAGTTTTGAAAGAGCGATATCAGGAAGAGTTGATACAGGATCAATTCCAATGCCAGCGAAATATTTCTGAGATAGAGAGGAAGAGAAGGGAGATTACAAAAGTCGGTGAGGAGAAGCGGTCACTGCTAAAGTCCATTCAGGATCAAAAGGTGGTCTACCAGAAGGTCCTCTTGGAATTAGAAGAGAGAGCGAAGGAGCTTCAGAGCCTCGTTGCCAAACTGGAACGGGAGAAGAGTCTTCTGACATACGGGAAAGCGAAATACGAGACCCTCAAGGGAAAGCTGACCCCGCCTGTTCAGGGGAAAGTGATTAGCTCGTTTAAGGAAAAGGGACAGAACGGGATAGAGATCAAAGCCCCGATGGGAGCCGAGATTCGAGCGGTCCTCTCTGGGAAAGTTCTCTATGCCGATTGGTTCAAAGGGTTTGGGAACATCGTGATCATCGATCATGGCGATCAGACCGTCACCGTTTCCGGCTACTGTTCAGAGTTATTGAAGAGACCCGGGGACTGTGTCTCCCAGGGGGAAGCGATCGCCTTGATCGGAAGCGCGGGATCGTTAAAAGGTCCATGTCTCTATTTTGAAATTCGCCGTCACGGGAAGCCCCAGGATCCGATGGAATGGCTTTCCCCGTCAGATCGAATCGTTTCCCTGCCGGTAGAGAATAAGAAAGGGAAGAAGGGATTATAAAGGAGGATGATATGTCTCAATGGAAAAGAATAGGAAATGTTAAGATTGTTTTGGTGGTCTTCACGGTCTTCCTCATTGGAGTCCTTATCGGGTCGGGTCAATCTCAGAAGGTTTCGGCCCTCTCCAACAGCACGTATGAAGACCTAAAGGTTTTCACGGACGTCCTCGGTCTGATTCAGAAGGACTATGTCGAAGAGACGAAGTCAAAGGATCTCATCTATGGAGCGATCAAAGGAATGCTGGAAACCTTGGACCCCCATTCCGCGTTCATGCCCCCAAATATGTACAAGGAAATGCAGGAGGAGACAAAAGGACGGTTTGAGGGGTTGGGAATCGAGATCACCATTAAGGACTCCGTACTCACCGTGGTCTCACCCATCGAGGGTACACCCGCCTACAAGGCGGGGATCCTGGCAGGAGATCAAATTATCAAGATCGACGGAGAACCGACAAAGAATTTTACCCTCATGGATAGCGTGAAACGATTGCGGGGACCGAAGGGAACCAAAGTAACGATTAGCATCCTGCGGGAAGGCTTCACCAAGCCTAAGGATGTTACATTGGTCCGGGAGGTTATCCCCGTCCGAAGTGTTCGCCAAGAATTGTTGGAAAAAAATTATGGGTATCTTCGGATTTCACAATTTCAAGAAAAGACGGATGATGAATTTGAGAAAGCGATGAAGACATTGCAGGAAGAGAGCAAGGGAACCCTGAGAGGTTTGATCCTTGACCTCCGGAACAACCCTGGCGGTCTCTTGGATCAGGCCGTTAAAATATCAAATCGATTCATCGAATCAGGTCTGATTGTTTCAGTGGAAGGAAGAAAAGAGGATCAGAAGATGAAATTTTATGCTCACCCTGACGGGAATCTTGCGCATTATCCTTTAGTTGTCCTGGTCAACGGCGGGAGCGCCAGCGGCGCAGAGATCGTGGCAGGAGCCATTCAAGACCAGGGTCGTGGCGTCATCGTCGGGACTCAGACCTTTGGAAAAGGATCGGTTCAAACGATCATTCCGTTGAAGGATGGTTCGGGGCTGAGGCTGACCACTGCGAGATACTACACTCCGAACGGCCGTTCCATCCAGGCCAAAGGGATTGTGCCGGATATCATTGTCAAACCTTCGCGGTCTGAGGAAGAGAAGGAAGCCCTTGCCCCCAAACTCCCCACAGAAAGAGACTTGGAGAGACATCTGATCGATGTGGAAAAAGGGGTGTCCGTGGAGAAAGACAAATCAAAGAAGGAAGAGGTCAAAGAAAAGAAACCAACCGATCATCAACTGGAGCGGGCACTTGAGCTCCTCAAGAGTTGGGAGGTTTTCAAAAATATAGCCACAGGAGATAAATAATCCAGAGTTCGAAGAAAAAAGAACTCAAAAAGAAGAGTTAAAAACTCGTTAAAAGGTTTTACGGGGTTCAATGGCTAAAAAACCAAACCGTCGAGGGAGATTGAAGAAATGGATGGGCTATGTCTTCTCTTTCTTTCTCGGTGCCCTACTGGGCTTCGGCGGATACCTCTACCTGACACGAGAAAAAGCGCTCTCCCCGGAGGATTTTTCTCAGAAGGTGTTTTTGGTCGACCAAATTATTCAAAGCCAGTTTTATGAATTTGGCATTCAGAAAAAAAATATCCTTCTCCATCAGATGTCGTCAAAGAAAGAGGGAGACCTGGTCTGGAAACAGTCTTCCTTGAAGGTTCAGATTCTCCCCTCCCTTCCCTTTTCCTTGGTCGAAAAAAATTTGAGGCGAAGCCTTTCTGCACTCGGGAGACCTGTTTCGATTCAGTCCTCCCAAAAATCAGAATCCCTCCGTTTGGAGGTAAAGGTTTTAGATCGAATTACCCATCAGCTTACCTTTGTCTCCTCCATCCCATCCGCTCTGAAAATGGGCCTTCACCCTAAGATCGCGATTGTGATTGACGACCTTGGGGGGGAAAATAAGATTTCTCAAGAACTTCTTCGATGGGATCTCCCCATCACCTTTTCCATTCTTCCTTTCGCTCCCTTTTCGCAGACACTTGCGAGGGAGGCTCACCGGAAGGGAAGGGAGGTCATCCTCCATCTTCCCATGGAGCCTCATGGCTATCCGCAGGTCCGGCCGGGAGAGGGCGTTCTCCTCGAGGAGATGGACGAAGCGAGTTTCCTTCGTCAACTCTCCAAAGATATTGAGGCGGTTCCTTACATCAAAGGGGTCAGCAATCATATGGGATCACGATTGATGGAAGATCCTGAGAAGATGAAGATCGTCTTTTCAGAGTTGAAGAGACGAGGGCTATTCTTTTTGGATAGCCGCACGACCCCTCAAACAATCGGTCTCCAGGTCGCCCAATCCGTGGGTTTGAAGGCCATGGAAAGGAACATTTTCATCGACAATTCACTGGCTGAAGAAGATATCAAACGACAACTGGAGCAACTGATCCAATTTTCCATCTCCAAGGGGAAGGCGATCGGGATCGGCCACCCTCATTCCTCCACGGTCAAATTCCTCAAGGAGATCATTCCCAAAATGAAGGAGAGAGGAATCGAAGTCGTCCCACTCTCTGCGGTAATGGAATAGTCTATAAACAAGCTCCAGACGCCGAATACGGGATCATCGTCAAATGCTAATGAACGAGATTCCAAACACCAGGATAGATCGTTTTGGAGGCTGTGTCTTCGGGACTTGCTTGGGGTTGGGTGACGGGGATTTGGAAACGATCAAACCTCTGCAGTCAATCGTAGATCTTCAGAATTTCATCTCGAGGGAGAGGTTTGAGTTCTTTGCGACCTTTTTGATCTGTCCTTAAAACTCTCGGCGGCCCTTTCTTAACCCTGCCGATGACTCCGAAGGGAATGGAATTTTTTCTGAAGGCCTTTTGAATCGGCAAAAGGTCCGACGGAGGCACGGCTAAAAGCAATGCGCCGGAGGCGATGGTGCCCAGGGGATCGATTCCATACTCCCGACAGAGGATGCGCGACTCTTCGTAGATCAAGACTTTTTCTAAATCGACTTCTATCTCTGTATCAGAAGCCCATGCCATCTCGATCATCCCGTTGATCAAACCCCCTTCTGTCGGGTCATGCATCGCGTGGACGGAAGCCGCCCGACAAGCAATCCGCGCCGGGCGGAGAACTTCAATCCCCGGATCAAAGATGAATCTCTTTGCCTTTCGAATGACCGAAGAAGAGACGCCTCTTTTCAAAAGTTCAGCCTCTTTTTCCCTTGCCATGATCGAAGTTCCTTCAATACAGATTCCCTTCACCAGGAGAAGGAGATCTCCCCATTTTGCGCCACCGGTAGTCACCAGCTTATCTCTTTTGACCTCTCCAATCATATGGCCGGACAGGATTATCTTCTTAATTCCGGGTGTGATCTCCGTATGTCCGCCGATAAGAGAGACTTTAAATCGGTGACAAGCGTCTCGGACCTGCCGGAAGACCCTTGCGATGTCCTTTAGATCCGATCCTTCCGGGAAGAGGAGGGTAGCTGAAAACCATCTGGGAATGGCTCCCATCGTCGCAACGTCATTCAGACTTACTACCACTCCATAGTATCCAATCTTCTCCGTTGTAAATGTAACGGGATCCGAAGTGACTACCCAATAACGATCGCTGTTCCTCCCCGGATCAATCACCGCCGCATCTTCGCCAATCTCCGGACCGACGACGACCCGTAGGTCGAGAGCCGTGTTTCTACCTAATAATTTTTTGAGAATACCGATCTCCAGCTTTCCAGCCTTCTGGAGTCTTGTCTTCCGTCTCAACTTCCTACCTCCATCGGCATTGAACCAAATTTTACGGAGAGGCGCAAGCCTTGTTTCGGCGGGAGGTCTCGACCCTGGGTTCTATTCGGCGGGGAGTTATTGAGAAGCTCAGGGTTTAACGATTACCTCAATCTGGGGAGCGTTCTTGTCAATCTTCGTGCCTACCGAGGTGGAACAATAGGCGCAGAGATACTCATACTCCTCCCCTTCGGGTAAGACCAAGAGCAATCTCCTCCTCACCGGCACGGCCGCCTTGCACCTCGGGCAGTAAAGGGAGGTTGCTTCGAACTGTTCAAAAGCGGGTTTCTGCATATATCTTAGTATAAGAAAAGATGGGTCAGGAGACAAGCCTTTTTCGTCTCTCTTTCTAAGTTTCTCGGGAAACTCGATTAAGACGCACCGCCCTCGCAGCACTTATGGGAAAAGACTTAAAATTCCAATGGAACATCAATTTAGAAGATGATATAAAGAGTAAGAAATGCGGGGAAAAATCTTGCTTCGCGGTCTTTCTTTGATTCTCATCCTCCTCGTCAACCTTGCTCTTGCAGCGGAAGGGGGAGAGGGCGATCTCTTCTCAAGAATGAGGATCAATCCGATTAAAGGCGATAAAAAGGCCGGATTTTTCTTTAAAGGACTTGACCGGTAAGAAAATTGAAATAAGAGACTACACCGGGAAAATTGTTTTTCTCAACTTTTTGGTCACCTGGTGCGGTTCCTGCAAAGAAGAGATGCCCAACCTTGAGGTTCTGCACGAAAAGTCTAAAGGAGAAAAGTTTGTCTTATTGGCCATTTCTGTTGACCATGAAGGGTTAAAGTGGTTCATGGATTTCTTGACAAACACAGTTACACCTTTCCTGTTTTGCTTGATCCAAGCGGTGAGACCCTTGACTTTTTTGAAGTAAAAGGAATTCCAACCACCTTCATCATTGATAAGAAAGGAAGAGTGATCGGGAGAGCAATCGGCCCCCGGGATTGGAAAAGCCCAGAGGTTTTCTCCCTTATAAATCTTCTGGTCGAAACATAGGAACAAACTATCTTGACAATTTTTATAAAGAATAGTATAAGATTATTGTTGTCAAATTAATGTGCCATGAGACTTTCTACACAGAGCAGATATGGGGTAAGGGCAATTTTTGATATTGCCTATCATTCCGAAGGGTTAGAAACTCAGGTCAAGGATATTTCCCGGAGACAAGGGATTTCTCAACGGTACTTGGAGCAGATCTTTCAGAAGTTGAAGAGAGCTGGGATTGTGGGGAGCAAAAGAGGCCCATCGGGCGGGTATTTCTTGGGCAAGAAACCTGAGGAAATTACTGTCGGTGAAGTTGTCCGAATTACGGAAGGTGGTATTAACCCAGTTCTCTGCGTCAGCCCGGAAGACTCAACTCAACCCTGTGGAAGATCGGGAGGATGCGTAACTCAAATCGTTTGGAAGGAAGCAGGAAAAAGATTAAAGGAATACTTTGATTCGGTAACGATTGGAGACTTATGCAAATTGGCCAAAGAAATGGGTATGAAAAAGGATTTGGACAAGAGATTTATGTACTATATATGATTTTTTCTTGATACGACTTTTGAGCCGCGTCGTAAGGGCATCAAGCAGATTCCGGGTATAGTTTGTCATTTTTTTTCAAAGAGGTACCTTTAGCACGATGTGAGTTTGGGCAGGGGAGCTAGTTATTCTCCCCTTTTCTAATAAGGGAATTCCTTATTAAACCTATAAAGAATAATTTCTGAAATTTAGCAGTGAAATTGTGGAAAGAAGCGAGGCTGGGATGGTCGGAGAATCTGAAAAAGAAACGTCGTTAAGTGATGCGGAGAGTTAGTGAAATGAAAGAGGTCAAATGAGAGTAGGAACGTCGAGAACGATCAAAGCCTTCAAAGATTGGTTTATCATCAAAGCTAGGAAAGGGGGTTCCGAAATCTCGGTTGAGGAGACCCATCAACTCCTTCAAAAAAAAGAGCCGGTTGTTCTGCTTGATATCCGAGAGAAAGAAGAGATAGCTACGGGATACATCGGGGGAGCCACTTTCCTTCCTCAGGGTCTCTTGGCCGAAAAAGTGGAAAACCTGCTGCCTGATAAAGATCGTTCAGTGGTGGTTTACTGCGCAGGGGGCATCCGTTCTCTCGCCGCAGCAAAGTTGATGAAAGAAAGAGGCTACACTCGTGTCTTCTCTATGGCCAAAGGGATCGACGGCTGGAAAAAGGCTGGTTATGAAGTGGTGAGCGACTCCGAATTGACACCGCAGCAACTGACCCGGTATAGCCGGCATCTAATGCTTAAAGAGATAGGCATGGAAGGGCAGGTTCAACTCTTGAAGGCGAAAGTTCTTCTGGTTGGTGCAGGGGGGCTGGGTTGCCCGGCAGGCCTTTATATGGCAGCAGCGGGCGTGGGAACAATAGGAATCATCGATTCCGATAAAGTGGACTTGACGAATCTTCAACGGCAGATATTGCACGGTTTGGCCGATGTGGGAAGGCCGAAGACCGAGTCAGCAAAAGAGGCCATCCACCGAATCAATCCCGATGTGAAAGTTGTGACCTACCAAGAGCGATTAACTCCGCAGAATGCGATCGAGATTTTTAAGGAGTACGATATCATCATTGATGGATCAGACAACTTCCCGACAAAGTATCTCGTTAACGATGCCTCCTTTTTTACGGGTAAGCCCTATATTTACGGAGGCGTCTTCCAATTTGAAGGCCAGGCCAGTGTCTTTTCTCCAAAAGAGGGGGGTCCCTGCTTACGGTGTTTATTTCCTAAGCCTCCTCCGCCCGGTCTGGTCCCCAGCTGAGACGAAGCAGGTGTCCTGGGAGTTGTGCCCGGGCAAGTTGGACTGATTCAGGCTACGGAAGTGATCAAGCTGATTTTGAAAAAGGGGAAACCACTGATCGGCCAATTCTTGATTTATCAATCACTGGATATGGAATTTAGAACGTTTCCGATCAGGAAGAATCCGTCATGTCCTCTCTGTAATGGGGAACCGAAAATAAAGGAATTGGCCGATTATCATGATACATGCAGCTTGGAAACGGTAAGTCAAGCGGCCGTTTAGCTTTAATCACGGTTTTTGCTAATCCTCCAGGGCTAATGCCTTCACCGTCCAGAGGTCTAACGATTCTGCGGAGAGTCACCTCCCTCTGGACGAGAGAAACCGGATATGAGACTTATAGGATGCCTTCTTGTTATGGGAATTCTTTTTTCTTACCTCCCCGTGTTTCCTATGAATATGAATGATTGCCCAGAGGCAAATCATACGGGGGGTATGAAGATGGATTGCGGATCTCTATTCCACTGTCCAATGATCGTCGATAACATTTTTTCGGAAAGTTCAGCCCTCCCGTTTAGGGGTTGTTTGGTGCCAATAAAGCTATCGCTCGCGGTCGAGGAGTTTCCAGATCCTATCTATCATCCTCCTAAATATTCAATCCCAAATTCTCATCTCCGGGAGAAGGAGCAGTTAGATATAGGATCATGAGGCTTTGGCACAAGGATTGCTGCGGGAACGACTCAAGTTTATAAGCTTACGCCGTTCTAAAGGGTTTATGCTGTTAGATCTTGATGTTCTTTCAGCTGAGCTTATAAAGAAGAATATAAATCCATAATTTGAAGTATTAATAGAAAGCTCTTGGCCAAGGACCTGATTGAGCTTAGGTCCCTAACTGCTAAAACCTTCACCCCCCTTAAGGTTTAGCCAACTGGCCAAGAGCTTTTTTGTTTCAAATCTCAACACAATAGGGTCTAAGAAAATACACATTTCTAAGGGGTCTAAATTACGAAGGTTCATGAACACAGATCAATGTCATGGATTTTGGATGTACAATTGAGTAGCAACCAGATTTACAGTCCTTTGCAACTTAAAATAACAAGTTCACAGTATTTACTTAAAAATGGATTCCCACTAGGTTGAAAGAAGCAAGTAAGTGGTTTCGTTGAGAATTTGTCGGATTCTCAGAAAGAGGGTGATGAGATGGCGTTAAGATTAATTAGCTTGGCTAAAGCAGTTTTCTCCTTTTTTTTGATCTTAGTGTTAATGCCTTTTTCGTCAATAGCTCAGTCAGAAAAACCAAGATTAAATGTAGATCAGTTGGTGGATGAGGCGGTTCAGAACAACCCGGAGATTCTGGCTGCGAAGAAGAGATGGGAGGTCTACAAAGAGAAGATACCTCAGGCTTCGGCTCTCGAAGATCCGATGTTTGGCTTCGGAATCATCAACCTTCCTACCAGTTTCAGTTTCCATCAAGAGGATATGACGATGAAAGAGTTTTCGATTTCTCAGAAGTTTCCTTTTTATGGGAAGAGAAAACTTATGGGAGAAATGGCAGGGAAAGAAGCAGAGGCGGTTTCCGCCGAAATTCAAGGGAAGATCCATCAAGTGATCAGAGACGTGAAGGCCACCTATTACGAACTTTCCCATGTCTACCGAACCACACAAGTCACTCAGAGCAATAAGGAGATCCTGGAGAATTTTGCAAAGATTGCCGAGACCCGCTACTCCGTTGGAGAGGGGATACAACAGGATGTGCTCAAGGCTCATGTGGAAGTTTCCAAGATGGTGGATGATTTGATTATGCTTAGCCAGAGAAAAAGAGCCTTAGAGGCAAAGCTGAATGCTTTACTCAATCGGCCTGCGGAAACACCGGTGGGTGAACCAGAAGAAGTTATTTTCAAAAAATTTCCGTACACCATTGAAGAACTTCAAAAAATGGCCTTAGAAATGAACCCCAATCTGCAGGGAATGAAAAAGATGATCGAAGCAAAAGAAAAGGCCTATACCCTCGCTAAGAAAGAATATTATCCCGACTTGAATTTACGGTTTGCTTATGGCCAGAGGGATAAGCTTAATGGTATGAAACAGGACGATATGCTCACATGGATGGCGGAGATCAATATTCCTATCTTCTACAAGTCAAAACAGGAACGGAAGGTTGCAGAGACAGTGGCTGATATTAAAGGGGCAGAGGCGCAATATCAGGCGATGAAGAATGAGATCCTTTTCATGATCGCAGATATGGGGTCAATGACCCAGCGGGTCGAAAGACAGATCGACCTCTATAAAACAGGGATCATTCCTCAGGCAAGCCTTCAGGTGAGCTCGGCCCTGAGTTCCTACCGGGTGAATAAAGCAGATTTCTTGACTCTTCTCGATAGCCAGATGACGCTTTATAAGTATGAACTGGAATATCACCAGGCATTGACTGAATACGGGAAGGATGTGGCCAACTTGGGAGCTGCTGTTGGAAAGCGTTTCTCGCAGAAGGAGGAGGGAAAATGAAACGAGTGATTTGGCTCATTCTATTAGTGGTTCTCTTCTCGTGGATGTCTGGATGCGGAAAAGGGAAGGAGGCTGCTGCCCCGAAAGAAGGCATGAAGCATGAGGCAAAGGCTTCCACAACCGAAGCCGCAAAAAAGCCCGGCGCAACGGAGATGGAAGAGATGAAGGGAATGACCATGGAGTCGATCCAGAAGGAAGGCAAGATGCAGCAGGTGGCTCCAGGGACAGTCCAGATCTCTCCCGAGAAGCAGCAATTGATCGGAGTTAAATTCGGGACAGTAGAGATGAGACCTCTTGAAAAGGTGATTCGAACCGTGGGAAGAGTCGATTATGATGAAAAGAGGATTGTGACGGTTTCACTTAAGATCGGAGGTTGGATCGAAGACCTGTATGTCGATTTTACAGGCAGGTTTGTCAGGAAAGGGGACCCGCTTCTTACCATCTATAGCCCTGAGTTGGTCTCAACTCAAGAGGAATATCTGCTCGCCCTTCAGGCGAAGAAATCTTTAACGAAGAGTTCGCTTCCGGAAGTGGCCGGGACTGGTGAGACTCTGGCCGAATCCGCCAGGAGACGTCTCAAACTTTGGGACATTACCGACGAAGAGATCCAGAAGTTAGAGGAGAGTGGCAAATCGAAAAGGATCCTTACCCTGTATGCCCCTTTTACCGGATTTGTTCTGGAAAAATCCGCCTACAAAGGGATGAATGTGATGCCAGGAGCCGCTTTGTACAAATTGGCCGATCTCTCCGTCGTGTGGCTCTATGCGGATATCTACGAATATGAGCTTCCCTTCATCCGATTGGGACAAGAAGCAACCGTTCAACTCACCTACCTTCCGGGCGAGATGTTCAGGGGGAAGGCGATTTATATCTACCCTTCCCTGAATGCCGAGACCCGAACCGCAAAGGTGAGATTCGAGTTTCCGAATCCCCATGACAGACTCAAACCGGAAATGTTTGCCAATGTGGAGATCAAGGTTCGCCTAGGGCAAAAGTTAGCTGTGCCAGAAGGGGCGATCATCGATACGGGTGTCCGCCAGGTGGCGATCATTGATAAAGGCAATGGCTATTTTGAGCCAAGAGAGGTAAAGGTTGGCTCAAAGGTAGAAGGCTACTACGAGGTCATCAAAGGCCTCAAGGCCGGAGAAAGAGTTGTGACCAGTGCCAGCTTCCTTGTGGACTCGGAATCGAATTTGAAAGAGGCCCTGGGAGGCATGGCGGGTATGCCCGGAATGGAACATGGCAAATAGATGAAAGCCCAGAGGTGAAAGCTGAAGGCTCAAGGCTACAATCCGGTTTCTTGCTTTGAACATTGAGCCTTGAGCTTTGAACCTGGAGGACCGCATGATCAATAAACTGATCGAATGGTGTGCCCGCAATAAATTCATGGTTTTTCTTCTTGTCGGGATGGCAGTTTTGTGGGGAATTTACTCCATGAAGAACATCAGGCTTGATGCCATACCTGATCTCTCAGATACACAGGTCATTATCTACTCGAAATGGGACCGTAGCCCGGATATCATGGAAGACCAGGTGACCTATCCGATCGTCTCGGCGCTCCTCGGTGTGCCGAAAGTAAAGGACATCCGCGGCTTCTCGGATTTTGGTTTTTCCTACGTCTACATCATCTTTGAGGACGGGACGGACATCTATTGGGCACGTGCACGAACACTCGAGTATTTGAACAGCATCCTGCCGCGCCTTCCCCAGGGAGTGAATGTCGAGCTCGCACGTGATGAAACGGCCATTGGATGGGTCTTTCAGTATGCCCTTGTGGACAGGACAGGTAAGAATGATCTCTCGCAGCTGCGTTCTTTTCAGGATTGGCATCTCCGATATGCCTTGCAGACAGTGCCAGGCGTTGCCGAGGTGGCGCCGATTGGCGGTTTTGTCAAGCAATATCAGGTTCTAGTAGATCCGAATAAACTCTCAGCCTATAACGTCTCTATTGATCGTGTGATCGCGGCGATTCGCGCGGGAAATAACGATGTGGGCGGAAGGCTGGTCGAGTTTACAGGTCTCGAATATATGGTTCGGGGCCTTGGCTACATCAAGAAGGTTCCCGATATTGAAAACATCGTTGTCGGTGTCAGATCGAGAACGGGCACCCCCATTTTGGTGAGAGACCTTGGGATAGTCACCCTGGGTCCTGATATCAGGCGGGGTATTGCGGAGCTGAATGGTGAAGGAGAAGTCGTCGGCGGTATTGTGATCATGCGCTTCGGAGAAAACGCCTTAAAGGTGATCGAGCGGGTGCGCGCGAGAATCGAAGAGTTAAAGCCCTCCCTTCCGCCCGGGGTTGAGATTGTCACCACCTACGACCGAGCGGATCTGATCGAGAGGGCGATCGAAACCCTCAAGGGGACGTTGATTGAGGAACTCATCATCGTCAGCATTGTCATTATGATCTTTCTCTGGCATATTCCTTCTGCTCTGGTCCCTATTGTCACCATCCCGATTACGGTCATCCTCTCCTTTATTCCAATGCACTTAATGGGAATTACAGCAAACATTATGAGCCTTGGTGGAATTGCTATTGCCATCGGCGCCATGGTAGACGCGGCCATTGTGGTCGTAGAGCAGACGCATAAGAAACTTGAACGCTGGGATAGCGAGGGGCGGTCTGGCAGCTACAAGGATGTCGTGATCGGGGCCGTCAAAGAGGTAGGTGGCCCGAGCTTCTTCGCCCTTCTCGTCATTGCCGTCTCATTTATGCCTGTCTTCACCCTAACCGGCATGGAGGGCCGCCTGTTTAGGCCCCTGGCCTTCACAAAAAACTTCTCCATGGCCATTGCGGCCGTTCTGGCCATCACGCTCGATCCGGCCATACGATTGCTTTTTACACACATGGACCCGTATAGCTTTCGACCAAGGTTTCTGTGCAGCATTGTCAATGCTCTGCTCGTCGGCAGAATTCATTGTGAAGAAAAACACCCGATCAGCAGACCCTTGATGAGGCTCTATCATCCGGTCTGTGAATTTGTACTAAAGTTTAAATGGGCCACTGTGATCGTTGCGGTTCTCATCGTGTTCGCAACGATCTATTTCATTTTTGAGAGGCTTGGCTCAGAATTTATGCCACCCCTGTATGAAGGCGACTTTCTCTACATGCCCATGACGTTACCCGGTATCTCTGTTACGGAGGCGGGAAAGTTACTTCAGGTTCAGGATAAGGTATTGAGAACCTTTCCCGAAGTGAAGCTTGTCTTCGGCAAAGCGGGACGGGCCGATACGGCGACCGATCCAGCACCCTTCTCAATGATGGAAACAGTAATCCTTCTCAAACCCGAATCAGAGTGGCCGATAAAGAATCGATGGTACTCCTCCTGGGCGCCTCAGTGGCTGAAAAAAATCTTGGGCAGGTTCTGGCCGGCTCATAAGAGCCCGGACGAACTGATCTACGGTCCAGGAGGTTTAGATGAAAAGATGCAGTTTCCCGGAGTCACCAACTCATGGACGATGCCGATCAAGGCCCGCATTGATATGCTTTCGACGGGTGTTCGGACGCCCATCGGTATCAAGATCATGGGAGATGATCTTCAGACCGTTCAGGGGCTGGGTGAACATCTTGAGATGCTGCTCAAGGACGTTCCGGGAACAAAGAGTGTTTTTGCAGAACGCACGGCAGGTGGTTACTTTCTTGACTTCAGGTTGAAGAGGGAGGAATTAGCTCGTTACGGATTGACGATCGACCAGGCCAACAGCATTGTGATGTCAGCGATTGGCGGTGAAAATGTTACGACTACGATCGAAGGGAGGGAGAGGTATCCGGTCAATGTGCGGTATTTCAGAGAGCTCCGTGACGATATCGAGAAGCTCCGGAGAGTTTTTGTTCCTGTCCAGGCGGGCGGTGCTGCTCCATCAGGTGGGATGTCCGGGATGGGCGGATCGGCAGCATCGGGATCAGGGGGGGTCCTCCATATTCCTATCACAGAGCTGGCAGAGATCTCTCTGAAAGCAGGGCCGTCCATGATCCGTGATGAGAACGGCAGACTCTCTGGTTATGTTTATGTTGATCTCGACACGTCGAAGCGCGATATCGGAAGCTACGTCGAAGATGCCAAGAAAATCGTTCAGGCGAACGTAAAACTTCCAACGGGATACCAATTGATCTGGAGCGGCCAGTTCGAGTTTATGCAGCGAGTCAAGGAGCGCCTTCTTATCGTCGTACCAATTACCATTTTCATTATTTTTCTACTCCTCTATTTCAACACTCGATCGATCACCAAGACGATCATCATCTTCCTGGCAGTTCCCTTCTCAGCCGTCGGGGCAATTTGGTTCCTTTATTTACTTGGGTACAATACGAGCATCGCTGTCTGGGTGGGTTTGATCGCATTGATGGGGGTAGACGCAGAGACAGGCATGTTTATGCTCCTCTATTTGGATCTCGCTCACAAGGAGGCCGAAGAAAAAGGAAAGATGAGGAATTGGGATGATTTGAAAGAGTCCATTGTTGAAGGTGCGGTGAAGCGGCTTCGGCCCAAAGTGATGACCGTGGGCGTCATGTTTATGGGTCTCATTCCGATCATGTGGTCGACCGGTGCAGGCGCCGATACGATGAAGCGCATCGCAGCGCCGATGATCGGTGGGATCTTCACATCATTCATTATGGAGTTGTGCGTGTACCCTGCTATCTACGCCATCTGGAAATGGAATTTTGGTCTGAAGAAACAGCTAGCTCAATCGGGTGCCAGTCCGACGTAGTGTAAATATCACCGTCCCCCCGTGTTCCTTCCCGTCATCCCCTCTTCCCTCCTGGGAGACGGCCGGGGTGAGGGGGAAAATTAGATCTGAAGCGATGGAAGCATTTCCTCGTTGGATATTAGTTCTAATCGTTGTCGTCGTCCTGACAAAGGTAGGGGAACTGTTGGCCAGGCGATTGGATATACCTGCCGTCACCGTTCAACTATTGATCGGCATCCCTCTCGGTCCGTCCCTGCTCAACCTATTAGGTACGCCTATCATCTTAGGAACTTGGGGTAGTCACTCTCCGGGTCCGCTGCATACCGTTTTGAAAATCTTAGCCGAAATTGGCCTGGTTCAGCTCATGTTTCTCGCCGGTTTGGAAGTGGATTGGCAGGAGCTGAGGAAACGATTGAAATCCTCTCTTTCCGTGGGTGCTTGGGGATTTGGTTTGACAGCGGTGACTGTCGCGATCCTCGCGCGATTGTTTGTAGGCCGGTGGCCAGAAGCCCTGGCGATGAGCGCGATTGTTTCAGCTTCAAGCTTTGGAATCTCGATTTATTCCTTCAATGAAGAGAAAATTGTCGGTTCCCAGGCTGGAACCGTCGCATCGGGAGCGGCTATTTTAAGTGGCTTATTGGCGATCCTATTGATGATTGCCAGCCAAGCGACAAATTATAGTGCGACGTATGGGGTTTTTAAGATGACCGTTGCCGTTTCATGGTTCTTGGCGAAGCTCATTATGTTCTTTGCCGTCGCATGCTTTTTGACTTCCCGTTTTCTGAGACTAAGCGCAAAAACGGGTTTTCCAAAAAGGCCTCGCCAAATACTCATTGGCTATCTTCTCCTGATCGCTGCGTTGTATGCATGGGCAGCAATGCATTTTGGAAGCTTTGCTGCTGTGGGAGTCGCCTCTCTGGGAGGCGCCTTGCTCGGAATATCGAACCCGGAGGTGAAAGAAAAAATTGCAAAACGATTTGGATCCCTCCTCGTTTCAATCCCTGTGGGAATTCTATTCATAGTCATTGGTATGGAAATGAATCCGAGGGCTGGTGAAACTTCCTTTATTTTCTTGGCCGTATTGCTCGTCGTCGTCATCGCCGCAAAGGTGATCGGATGCTGGATTGCGACAAATAAGGGATATCAATCCTCCCGTGAGCGGGTCTTGATTATATTTGCGGTGTTGGCCCAAGGCGAAATGGGAATCCTAATTGCCGCCTATCTGTTTTCCCGTGGGGTGTTGAGTTCTCCATCTTTTAGCGTTGGAATCATAGCAGTGGTTTCGTTGACGATCGTCTCACCCGTCTTGATAAGGATTGCTTCCTCAGGATTCGGAATTCAAATAACTTGTGCTCGAGTTGCTGGGCCCGGAGGGTCTGATTCTTTCAGCCAAAATCCTTGAATTACACGTATCAATGATCATATTAAGGAGGTGAAGGTATTTTGGTTAAACGTAAAGAGGTGAGGAGAGAGGTGGTCAAGATGAAGAAGTTTCTTATCATCTTAATTTTATTGGCTTTTGCCATACCTGGCCATGGTGCCACTATTTACAAATGGCTGGACAAAGACGGAGTGGTGGACTATACCGATGATTACAACAAGGTTCCTGCTTTCTATCGTGATCGGGTTGAAATACTGGAGTTTTTCACAGAAAAGGGGGTTCCTGTACAAACCCCACAGACGACTCCAGGGATCAAAGAGGAAGTCAGGACGGACACTTACGGCCGGGACGAGACTTGGTGGAGAGAAAAGGTACGTCCTTGGAAGGAGCAGTTGAAGGAAGCGACTGAGAATTATGAGAGGGTGCGTGAAGAATATATGAGACAAGCGGAAGGGTTGGGTCCGTTCAACTTCGGCATGATGAGCTTAACCCAGTATCAAATGCTCTCTTCGAGGCTGAATATTTTAAATAACGAAATGGCAAAGTATTATGCTCAAATGGTTGAGGCTAATAAAACGTTGGATAAACTTTCGAGGGAGGCAACAGAGATAAAGGCTGATCCTACCTGGCTTGAATAGGTTCGTTAAAATTTATTGGAGGAGGTTTATGTCATGAAAAGAATGATTTCAGCTGTCGGGGTATTTGTTTTTTGTTTGTTTCCCTTTGTATCGGTCTCTCTGGCCCAGCATTCTCATGGAGGAATGTCCATGGGGACGTCAATGAAGATGGACACCAAGGAAGTTCTTGTTGAAGGAGTGAAGGTGACTTTTCAGATGATGGCCAATGACGAGCATAAGAAAATGCTTAAAGATATGAAGATGAAGGAGGATATTGAGCCTGGGACGACACACAATATCACGGTGACGTTGAAAGACGAAAAGAGCCAAAAAGAGATTACCAATGCCCAGATCAATATGAAAGTGATCGATCCCAAGGGCAAAGATCAGATCAAAACCTTGAAATATGATGATATGATGAAAAGCTACGATGCTTTTTTCAACCTTTCGGAAAAAGGAAAATACCAGGTAATGATCCTTGCAAAGACCGGGGAGAAGAAAATACCTGCCGGGATATATTATGAATTGAAATAACCAAATACCAAGCATCAAGCACAAATCGTGACCGTGTCGCGTGTCACATGTCCGGACACGGATAACGCCTGCCTGCCGGTAGGCAGGGGCACGGACACGAATTTATTTGGTGATTGAAATTTAATTCAACAAGGCTCCTTATGGAAATTAAAGATCCCGAAAAACAATTAGAACGAATAGATCTTCCCATCACAGGAATGTCGTGTGCCAGTTGTGCGTTGAAGATCGAAAAAGGACTGGCGGGCGTAGAAGGGGTTTCGAAAGCAACAGTCAACTTTGCCGCGGAGAAGGCTACGGTTGTGTTTCATCCTGACCAAACCGATCTCACCCATCTCATCGATAAAGTAAAAGACCTGGGGTACGGCGCCAAATCGGAGAAAGTTCTCTTGCCCATTCAGGGAATGACGTGTGCCTCCTGTGTGAACAAAGTCCAGAAGGCTCTCAACTCTGTCAAAGGTGTGGTCCGCGCAGACGTTAACTTCGCCACGGAGAGGGCGTCGGTCGAATATATCCCTGAGGAAGTGTCGATTAGAGATCTAAAGAAGGCGGTTGAGGAAGCGGGTTACCAAGTTCTCGAAGTGAAAGAGGAGGACATCGTTGAGAAAGAAAGACTCGCCAGAGAAGCAGAACTTTCGAAATTAAGAATGAAGTTTATTGTTGGGGCGATTTTACTCGCCCCCATTCTCATTCTAATGTACGGCGCTCACATCCTGGAAGGATGGACCGGTCTTCCGAAGGAGACCAATTTCTTCATCCAATTCTTGTTAGCGACTCCTGTCCAATTCTGGTCGGGCTGGCAGTTCTATGTCGGGTTCTGGAAGGCAACGAAACATAAGACCAGCGACATGAACACGTTGATTGCTGTGGGCACCTCGGCGGCTTATCTCTATAGCCTCATTGTGACTTTTGTCCCTCACCGAATCATGGTCAAAGGCCTGATGATGGATGTCTATTTTGATACCTCCGCGGCGATCATCGTCCTCATTCTTCTTGGAAGGTTTTTGGAAGCACGGGCAAAGGGGAAAACTTCAGAGGCAATTAAAAAGCTGATCGGCCTTCAGCCCAAGACAGCCAGAGTCACCCGTAACGGAAACGAGGTAGATATTCCGGTTGAAGAAGTTGTTTCAGGAGATATGATTATCGTTCGTCCCGGCGAGAAAATCCCTGTGGATGGCCTTGTTAAAGAAGGTTACTCCTCCGTTGACGAATCCATGGTGACAGGCGAATCCTTGCCGGTTGGAAAGAAGAGTGGCGATTCCGTTATCGGCGCGACGATGAATAAGACTGGAACATTTAAGTTTGAGGCAACTAAAGTTGGAAAGGATACGGTTCTGGCTCAGATTGTGCGGCTGGTACAGGAAGCTCAAGGATCGAAGCCCCCGATTGCCCGGATGGTCGATGTGATTGCCAGCTATTTTGTTCCGGTGGTCATCTCCATCGCGGTCGTCACATTCATTGTCTGGTATTTCTTCGGTCCTTATCCGGCTCTGACCTACGCCTTCCTTAACTTCGTAGCTGTGCTGATCATTGCCTGTCCTTGCGCCCTGGGCTTGGCGACTCCCACTTCCATCATGGTGGGGACCGGGAAGGGTGCAGAAAACGGAATTTTGATTCGCGGGGCAGAGGCCCTGGAGACGGCACATCGATTGAATACGATTGTTTTGGATAAAACTGGAACGTTGACGAAAGGAGAACCGTCTGTAACAGATATCATCGAATCGGGCAGATTTAGTAAGAGAGAGATCTTGACTCTGGCGGCCTCAGCCGAAAAGGGATCGGAGCATCCTTTGGCCGAGGCGATTGTGAGAGAAGCGAGACAAGAGAATTTAAGTCTCCTGGATCCGAAAGAATTTCAGGCGATTGCAGGCCATGGGATTGAGGCCACGGTCGATTCAAAAAAAGTCCTTCTTGGAAATTTAAGGCTGATGGAAGAGAAAGAAGTAGGCTTAAATGGTCTGGTAATCAAAGCAGAACAGCTTTCCCACGAAGGAAAAACATTTATGTTTTTAGCCGTGGAAGGAGAAGTGGCAGGGATCATAGCTGTAGCAGATACGTTGAAAGAGAATTCGAAGGGAGCGGTAGAAGCTCTCCACCGGATGGGATTGGAAGTGGTGATGCTGACCGGAGATAACGAACGAACTGCTACGGCCATTGCGAATCAAGTTGGAGTCGACCGGGTCTTGGCAGGGGTTCTTCCAGAGAGGAAGGCCGAGGAGATCAGAAGGCTTCAGTCGGAAGGGAAAAAAGTGGGTATGGTGGGGGATGGCATCAATGATGCTCCTGCTTTGGCGCAAGCCGATGTGGGCGTCGCGATTGGGACAGGAACGGACGTGGCCATGGAGTCCTCGGATATCACGCTGATCGGCGGCGATCTAAGAGGGGTCGTGACGGCCATTGCCTTGAGTAAGGCGACCATTCGGAATATCAAACAGAACCTCTTTTGGGCTTTTGCTTACAATACGATCCTCATTCCTGTGGCCGCAGGTGTTCTTTTTCCATTTTTCGGCATTCTTCTCAATCCCATCTTCGCCGCGGGGGCTATGGCGGTTTCATCAGTGACGGTGGTTTCCAACGCACTGAGGCTTCGAAGGTTCAGACCTCCGATGAGCTAGGACGATGATCTCCTCCGTCCCCCTGATACTGTGAAGAAATTCAAGGGATTGGGCGGGCAAGAATATCTCCAAAGTTTTACAAATGCGGTTAGCTAAGACGGTAAAACTAACAAAAGCCTGAAAGTGCTCGATCGGGATTAATGTTATTCATTGCAAGAAGTTAAGGTGAGGAGGTGCCGCTGTAAAACTTTTCCGACATCCTCGCCCGCCCTTTTTATGAGGAACAATTTTTTCACAACTTCCCTTTGGTAAAGGGGGATTTAGAAAGGAGAAAAATATGGCTCGTTTTTTTGATGATAACTCACTGTCTATTGGTAATACCCCGATCGTCAAAATTAACAGAATGGCCCGAGGACTTAAGGCCACCATCCTTGGCAAGATCGAAGGTCGTAACCCCTCCTACTCGGTGAAGTGTAGGATAGGGGCGAGCATGATCTGGGCTGCGGAGAAGCAAGGGTTGCTCAAACCGGGGATGGAGATCATCGAGCCGACAAGCGGAAATACGGGCATTGCATTGGCTTTTGTGGCTGCCGCAAGAGGATATAAACTTAATGTGACCATGCCTGAGACCATGTCGATGGAAAGGCGGAAAGTACTCGCCATTCTTGGTACAAACATCATCCTGACACCGGGAGCCAAGGGAATGAAAGGGGCGGTCGAGGAGGCCGAGCGGATTGCAGCATCGGGTCCTCATTACTACATCCCCCAGCAGTTTAAGAATCCTGCCAATCCGGAGATCCATTTCAGGACCACAGGTCCCGAGATCTGGGAGCAGACAAACGGCAAGATAGATGTCCTTGTTTCGGGAGTGGGCACAGGAGGAACCATCACCGGGGTATCGCGATATATCAAGGGAGAGAAGAAACGGAAGATCATCAGCGTTGCCGTCGAACCGGTCGAGAGCCCCGTCATTACGCAGCGTCTTGCGGGGGAGGAGCTCAAGCCCGGGCCCCATAAAATCCAGGGGATCGGCGCCGGGTTCATTCCGGACACGTTAGACCTGTCCGTGGTGGATCGCGTGGAAAAGGTGACGAGCGAAGAGGCGATCGAACATTCAAGGCGCCTTGCCCGCGAGGAAGGAATCCTTTCTGGCGTCAGCTGTGGCGCAGCCATCGCTGTTGCCCTGAGGCTCGCAAGAAGCGGGGAGTTTAACGGAAAAACGGTCGTAGCGATCCTCCCTGATTCGGGCGAGCGTTATCTCACCGGGCCGCTCTTTGAAGGGATTTTTGACGAGGCCGGTCTTCCAAGGATTTAGATATAGTATTTGCAACTCAACCCTTTAGGTTTGACATTGATCATGGCTAAAGCCTTGAGCTACGCGGAAGGGGATACAATAATGATTTGTGGTAAAGGACATGTTTCAAGAAGCTTTTTCATTTCATTCATTCTTTTTCTCATCACTCTTTTCAGCGCGGGTCAGGTTTTTTCTGTTGCATTGACTGAGGAGGAAAGGAATAATATCGCGGTCTACGGGAAAGTGGCGGATGGGGTTGTTAACGTCACCAGTACTGCCATGCAATTAGATTTCTTCTTCAAGCCCTATCCAACTCAGGGATCTGGGTCTGGGTCTATTATTGATACCAGAGGCTACATCTTGACCAACCATCATGTCGTGGCGGATGCCCAAAAGTTGGAGGTGACCTTGGCAGACGGATCGAAGTGGCCCGCTAAACTCATTGGTTCAGATCTGGATAGTGATCTCGCGGTGATCAAGATCGACGCCCCTAAGGAGAAGTCGAAGATTATCCCAATGGGAGATTCAAGGAATTTAAAGATTGGGCAGAAAGTTCTGGCCATTGGGAATCCTTTTGGCCTCCAGAGGACCTTGACCACAGGGATCGTCAGTTCACTCGGGCGGACTATCCGGTCCGACGCGGGGACGTTAATAGAGGATGTGATTCAGACCGATGCGGCCATCAACCCGGGAAACTCCGGAGGTCCCCTCCTCAACTCCGATGGGGAAATCATCGGGATCAACAGTGCCATTCTCAGCCCTTCCGGTGGAAGCGTAGGGATTGGGTTTGCCATTCCCGTTAACACGGCAAAACGAGTGGTCCCGGACCTTCTCTCGAAAGGTTATGTAACCTATCCCTGGATTGGTGCAACCATTCAATCCCTCATCCCTGAGATAGCACAGTACCGAAAATTAAAAATAGAACGAGGAGCGATGATTGGGGAAGTGGTAAAGGGTGGCCCTGCGGACAAGGCGGGCCTGAAAGGGGGCAATGAGAAGATTCAAGTCGGTAATATGATTGTGCTCGTGGGTGGAGATATCGTGGTGAAAGCGGATCAACATGATGTGAAAACGAATGATGAATTGATCCATTACATTCGAGAGAAAAAACCAGGAGATACCACTCTCCTCAAAGTCTATCGAAATGGAAACTTCATTGATGTGAAGGTGACTCTCGGCGAAAGACCGAGAAGAAATTAAGAATGCCGGGGGAGTCATTGAATTTCAAGAAAGAGTGATTATTTTTAGATTGAATGAAGGAAATGGTAATGCGAGCAAGGCCGTATATATGTGCGTTCCTTTCTGTCTTTCTTTTTGCTTGCGCTCCAGTTATCTCTAAGGGGACAAGAGAAGGGGTGGATAATTCTCTTACTTTCAAGGAAGTGGCTCAAAGCCCGGATACCTACACGGGAAAAATTGTCCTGTGGGGCGGCGAGATTATCCAAACCCTCTCTCAGGAAGACGGAACCACCCTTATCGAAGTCCTTAGATGGCCTTTGGATTGGCGCGATGAGCCTCTGGAGACGGTTTCCTTCCAGGGGGAATTCCTGGTTCTTTTTAAGGAACCGGTCGACTTTTCCCGTTATAAGATGGGGGCCAGGGTCACGGTGGCGGGCGAAATTCTCGGATCAACCCAAGGGGAAAAGATAAAATCCGTAAGCGATCCAACCTACCGCTATCCTCTTCTTCTGTGCAAACAGATTCACGTCTGGAAGTATGTTCCTTATCCTTATTCAAGCGTTCCAGATGAACGCGGAACCTGGGAATATCGCGAGTACGGAGGAATTTTGCGCTATTAAACGCATGTCAGCGTTCCTCCTGAGTTTGCCTTCCACCCGTTGAAGGCACCCGACATTTATTGCAGATGGACGTAACCAAAAGCTACCGAGAAGAAAGGAGAATTTAGAATGACCAGATGGGAATACCTCTATTTCACCGATGCCGACAAAGAGGCTTCAACATTGCATCCCCCTGCACATAAAGAAAAACTGAACGAACTTGGAAGAGAGGGATGGGAACTGGTCAGCGTCGTCTTCGACCAAATGGGCAAAGTCCAAAAGTTATACTTCAAAAGGGAGAGAAAGGGCTAAGTTCCTAAGCGTCACTCGACGATTCTCACGCAATTGCTGCTTCCGAAATCGTTCGGGACACAGCCAGCGCAGGCGGGATCATTTTCCCAGTTGCCGTCTTTAAGAAACCGATACTCATACCTTCCTGGCTTCAAGGTCAGAGTGGTCTTCCATGTGCCTTTCTTGTCCTTCTTCATCAGGTTTGCGCGGAGATCCCAGTTATTAAAGTCCCCTGCCAGATAAACCTTCTGCGCGTCCGGTGCGAGAAATTCAAATTGAACTTTCTTCGTCTTATTCTTTCCTGCCATTTCCCTACCTCCTTAAGTTTATGAATATTAAACCGCTTTTAGCATATTCAAGTTGTGTTCAAGAGTAAATAGGGTGAATTCTGCATTTTTTCCAAAAAAGAGCAGTATTTTTGGTGTCACCTTATAGCATAGATTGAAGACCGATATGTCGGCCAACGAGCCGTAGAGCAATGACCACTCGAATGGTGATCGCCACCTGAATCTAGATATGCCGTATAAATCAACAGCAGTGCCCGACCGATCGCCCATGTGACAGAATTTCCAGCTTTTAAATCATTCTCTCCTGTGTATACGCAGAACCCATTCTCTCTACCCTTCCATCCCTTAGAGAGATGGTTCGGGTTGAAAAAGAGGTGTTCTCCGGATTGTGGGTGACCATGACAATCGTCTGCCCTTCTTTATTTAATGACTTAAACAGATCCATAATTTCCTTTCCTGTTTTCGAATCCAGATTCCCCGTGGGCTCATCTGCCATAAGAATAGGCGGCGAATTCACCAAAGCCCTGGCAATGGCCACCCTCTCTTGCTCCCCTCCTGAAAGTTGATCCGGAAGTCTTTTCCCTTTCCCTCTCAATCCAATTCTTTCTAATATCTCTTCAGCCATTTTCATCTGTTCGCGGTTGGTCCGCTGTGTGATAGAAAGAGGAAGCATGACGTTTTCAACGACCGTTAGATAAGGAATCAATTGGAAAGATTGAAAGATAAACCCCAGATATTCTCTTCTGAAATCGGCTAACTTCTCCAACGGAAGTCTGTAAATGGGGATATCATCCACAAGAACATCTCCCGTTGTGGGATGGTTTAGTCCTCCCAGAATCGTCAGAAGAGTCGACTTTCCCGACCCGGACGGTCCCATCACAGAGATAAATTCTCCTTTCTCGATGTTCAAATCCACATCACAGAGTGCTAGCACACACTCCTCCCCGCTTTCATAGGTTTTGTTAAGTTTCTTGATTTCAATCAGACTCATGATATCCTCCGATAAATCGGGTAATGGAGTCATTAAGTGATTAGGTCATTCGGTACTTGCTTCAAAGACGTTAAAGAATAAAGAAAATTATTCAGTGACCTAATAACCTAATGACCGCTCTTGGCGCTTACAGCGCTCTCAATGCCGTTGTGGGATCCATTTTTGAGGCATGGATCGCCGGGTAGGCGCTCGAAAGAATGCCGATCAAAGAAGACAGAAAAATGGCGCCGATGGCCAACCAGGGATCGATCACCAACGCCTCGCCCTTCATTCCTGTAATCATCGGCCCGATGACCTGGGAAGCCCCTAATCCGAGCAGATATCCAACGATTCCCGCAATGAAGCCGACAATCAGGGCCTCCAGAAAGATAATCCGGACCACATGGGATTTCCGAAATCCGATCGCTCTGAAGATTCCTATCTCTCGCTTTCGCTCGTTCACCGAAGCCATCATATTCGTGAAAACGATCAAGCTTCCGATCAGAAGGATGATGATCGATATCCCTACCGAAAACTTCTTGAAATGGTCCAAAGCTTCCATCTTGGTCTGTAAGGTCTGCTTGATGGCTGTGACTTTGGCGTAGGGCAATTTTTGGGAGATCTGCTTCACGATCTCCTCAATCGGGCAGGTATTGCAAAAGGCCGAAACCTCGATCAAGCTTAATATTCCTGGTTTCTTCATCGCCTCCTGGACAAAGGCCAAATCGCCCAGGATGAGAAAATCGTCCTGTGATCCTGTCTCATCCAGAACGCCTGAAATCCTGACGGGCTTTCCGTTGATCGATAGCGTGTCGCCAGTACTCTTGAAGAGCCGAACCGCCACCTCACTTCCCAACAGGACTTCATCCCGATTCTTAGGCTCTCCCCCATGAATCTTCCACCACTTCTTCAGCCTCGACTCTTCTTCGAAACGAACGCCCATCAGCGGGACTTTTTTCCCGTCTATTTCTATTACTCCGATCAGCTTGGGAGAAACAATGCTGACGTTTTCCCGCACTTCGATCTGCCGAATCTTCGGGATATCAGAGTCCTTTAGAGTTTGAGCATCGATTGAAACCCCACCGATATTCATCCCTCCGTAAGAGAGGGAGAGGTCATCTGTCCTCGGGATAATGAGAATATTCGCTCCGAACTCGTCTAATTTCCTGGAGATATCCTCGTTCATCATCCGGGTGACGGAGATGAGGGTGACCACGGTGGTGATGCCGATGGTGAGCCCCAGGATGAGAAAGAAGAGCTTACCCTTTCTTCTCCGCAGATTGTTAATAGAAATGTCTTTCAGTCGCATGTCGATTACCTTTCACAAGTCAGATTAAGGTTGTTAGGTTATTGGGTAACTAAGTGGTCCAATGACCGAATCACTTAATGACTATTGACTTATGTTGTCAAACCCTGGGTTTCCATTGAGCAACAATTTTCTCATCGATCCGGATGCGATCTTTGTCAATCGTGCTCGGAATCACATCGGGCGGATAATTGAGGCACCCTCCCTGGATTCCTTTCAGGGTCTCCAGATTCCACTCGGTAGCACATGCATTGCATACGATTTTCTTATCTTCGATATGAAATCGAGTGGATCGGCACGGCTCGCACAAGCTTACTGCAGTAACAACCCTTCCGGACGGCGCCAGATAGGCAAGGAGGGGCATCCTGAACCCATTATTTTCGTATTCGAAGCGGACCATCTTCTTCTCTTTCACCACTTCGAGAGGAATGGAAATTATTCCTTTCTCCACGCTTGCCTGAACATCGGTCATGCGTATCGACTGCCCGGCATAGTCAACCTTGTCGCTCACCTTCGGCTGAGAAGAGACTTTTGGATTGGCTCCCGTATTTCCCTGCACGACCCAGTAGCCGACGACTACCAATATAGCGGCAACAACCGCTAAAGAAATGGGAACCCAATAGGGTCTCTTTTTCTTCTCACCTAATACATTCTCTTTCTTGTCCTGAAATGAAGAACCCGACAGTTGAAATCCACACTTCTTACAGA
The DNA here is from genome assembly GCA_035625415.1 of Thermodesulfobacteriota bacterium. Lineage (GTDB taxonomy): Bacteria > Desulfobacterota > BSN033 > BSN033 > UBA1163 > UBA1163. The sequence continues at coordinate 39,694 of DASPPQ010000149.1, read as the reverse complement.
AATTGCTCGAATCTTGATTCTTTGTCTGACACTTCGGACATGCCTTCATTTTATGATCCTCCTTTTTTTCGGAAATCCGTGTAATCTTTTTTTTCGGAATCTATGTAGTCGAGAGAGCGAAAAACAGTTTTTCAAAGCTCTCTCATTAGATTTCTTGAACTTCTCCCTGCTTGTATGTCAAAGAAACGGCGACCTTTCCGTTTTCAATAATGTCCACTTGAATGTAACATTGTGATTCTGGAACTGTTCATTTCCTCGAGAAGGATTTAAAAAATTGGATAAAGGGCTATGAAAAGCTGATGACGGCTTTAGGAAAGTGATGTGGGTGGGCGGAATATTGTTCTTACAACCCCTTGATCCGATATGGTATCCGTACTAAAAAAGATAAAAGATGAACTAAGAGGCGGGAAATAGGATACAGACTCGTGAAAAAGGTATAAGTTGATGGAACGGAAAGAAGGGCAAAGAGGACATTTCGGCATGTTGGGATTGCAGTCATTCATATCGCAAGTTTTTTGAAAGGAAGGGGTAGCAGAGCTGACTGCCTGAAAAAACCCGGTCTCCCCTGCAAAAAGGGGCAGTAACAAGAGAACTGCGATGAATATATTTAGGCCCTTTCTTAACATTAGATACAGAATAACATGCCCCCTTTTTGGTTGTAAACAGAAAAAATAAAGATTTTAAAAAAAATACTTGACAAAATCTATGGAATATGTAAAATAAATTCAACAACGAAAATTAGGAAAATTAGAAGGACCTAAGTTAATCATGAATATGCTAACAACCCTTGGGAATTATTCAAAAAAACTCAATCGACACTCTATGATGATGTGCTGCATGCCCATGTGTTGTCTAGTTGGTACGGGAGGCCTGCCCATGTAAACATCGTCATTAAATCGTTTGCAGTGTCGGCAACCCACTACCAAGATTGACGGTCAGTGGGTTTTTTGTTTTTTAGCCATTTTAAGAAAAATACCAACTCAAGGAGGTCCAAAAGATGACAACAAGAGGATTTGGAACATTGGCACTTCACGCTGGACAGGAAACCCCAGATCCCACAACAGGATCAAGAGCTGTTCCTATTTACCAAACTACATCGTACGTCTTTCAGAATACAGAACATGCGGCAAATCTCTTCGCTCTCAAGGAATTCGGAAACATTTACACCCGGATCATGAACCCCACCAACGACGTTTTTGAAAGGAGGGTTGCGGCCATTGAAGGAGGCACAGGGGCTTTGGCAGTAGCTTCAGGCCAGGCTGCCGAGACTTTTGCGCTTTTGGCCATCACCCAGGTCGGGGACGAGATTGTGTCTGCCAATAATCTTTATGGAGGCACATACCAATTGTTTCATTACACTTTCCCCAAATTGGGGAGGAAGGTCAAATTTGTCGATTCAACAAAGCCGGAGGAACTCAGAAATGCAATCACCGGTAAGACGAGGGCTATCTTTGCTGAGACGATTGGGAATCCGAAGCTCGATGTGCCGGATTTTGAGGCCATCTCTTGCATCGCCCACGAGGCAGGCATTCCTTTTGTCGTCGATAATACGGTCGGCGTTGGATTGGTAAGGCCAATAGACTATGGGGTGGATATCATTGTCGACTCCGCAACAAAGTATATCGGTGGGCATGGAACATCGATCGGAGGGGTGATCGTCGATTCGGGGAAATTCGACTGGAGTAATGGCAAATTTCCTGAATTTACTGAACCAGACCCGAGCTATCACGGGTTGAAATTTTGGGAGACATTTGGAAACATTCCCGGCCTGGGAAATGTCGCCTTCATTATCAAGGTAAGAGTCCATTTGCTTCGAGATCTGGGAGCCCCCCTGAGCCCTTTCAATGCCTTTCTTTTTCTTCAAGGATTAGAAACATTGCCTCTAAGAGTAAAGAAACATTCTGAAAATGCGCTTAAGGTCGCTCGTTTTTTGGCGAACCATCCTTTGATCAACTGGGTCAATTATCCCGGGTTGGAGAAACATCCAAGTCACAAATTGGCGCTGAAATATCTAAAGGGCAATTTTGGAGGTCTGGTGGGCTTCGGGATAAAAGGCGGATTGGAAGCTGGAAAAAGGTTTATCGAGTCGGTGAAAATTCTTTCCCATCTTGCCAATATCGGGGATGCAAAAAGTCTTGTTATTCATCCTGCCTCGACCACTCATCAACAATTGACCCGCGAGGAGCAGGAAGAGACGGGAGTGACAGAAGATTTCATTAGGCTCTCCGTTGGTTTGGAGGATGTGGAGGACATCGAGGAAGATATTGATCAGGCCCTGAAGAAAACCGTGGGGTAAACGAAGATGTCAGCGCTACGTTCATTGCCTAAGAAGACGGACGGGGTTTCAGAGGTGTCTCATGAGAAGGCGGATGCTCCAGGTCAAGGTTTAGATACGACGGGAAGTCCTTGTCTGGGTGTCGTCCAAACGAAGTATTTCCATTTTGGTCTTCCGCCCGATGAGCTCATCCTAGAGAGCGGAGAAAAGCTTGGTCCGGTTACAGTCGCTTACGAGACTTACGGCAAGCTGAATGATCAGAGGTCTAATGCCGTTCTTATTCTTCATGCTCTTTCGGGCGATGCGCATGCCGCGGGCTTTCACAGGGGAGATGAAAAACCTGGTTGGTGGGACGATATGATCGGGCCGGGCAAGGCGTTTGATACAAATAAGTATTTTGTTATCTGCTCGAATGTCCTTGGAGGTTGTAAAGGGACCACTGGTCCTAATTCCATTAACCCAAAAACAGGGAAGAAATATGGTCTGGGTTTCCCGATCATCAGCATTTCGGACATGGTCGACGTGCAAAAGCACTTGATCGGTCATTTGGAAATTGATCAACTGCTTTCAGTGGCGGGTGGTTCAATGGGTGGAATGCAGGTCCTGGAATGGCTCACAGCTTACCCAGGTAACCTGAAAAGTGCGATTGTCATTGCAACTACGGCCAAACATTCACCTCAACAGATTGCGTTTCATGAAGTTGGGCGCCAAGCGATTATGGCTGATCCTCACTGGAAAGACGGTTATTATTATGGTGGGATTCCTCCGGCCAAAGGGCTTTCCGTTGCCCGCATGATCGGTCATATCACCTATATGAGCGAAATCTCAATGGCTGAGAAATTTGGAAGACGCCCCGGAGACGAGAAACCGCATAAATTTAGTGCTGGATCTGAGGTCGAGGATTACCTTTACAACAGGGGGAATCATTTTGTAAAAAGATTCGATGCCAATTCCTATCTCTACATTACCAGGGCGATCGATTCTTTTGATGCTTCGAAAGGGAAGAATCTTTACGAGGCACTTAAGGAGACAAAGGCCAAAGTCCTGGTTCTGGCCTTCAAATCGGATTGGCTCTATCCAGCTTCCCAATCTAAAGAAATCGTAAAGGCATGCAAATGGGCAGGGATAGATACCACCTATTGCGAGATCGATTCAACTTATGGACACGATGCATTTCTCCTCGAGGTTGAGGAGGAGACGCACCTAGTGAAGCACTTCTTACAAAGAGCCACACTTGAAAACGGAGTGACGAGTGAAAACAGGATAACGGACTATGCCATCTAACCCTCCCTTAGACCACAAGGCTATTCTTGGATGGGTTCATCAAGGTTCAGCTGTCTTAGACCTTGGTTGCGGCGACGGAGAACTGTTGACTTTGCTCGTTGAGGAAAGGCATGTGAGGGCCCAAGGCATCGAGATTGATGAGCAGGCCATCTATCAGTGTGTTGCCAAAGGGTTGAGTGTCTTCCATGAGGATATCGATAACGGGTTATCCGATTACGCAGATCGGTCGTTTGACTACGTGATACTCAATCAAACTTTTCAGCAGGTTAAAAGTCCTGACCTGGTTTTGAAAGAGGCGCTGAGAGTTGGTTGGCAAGTTATCGTCGGTTTCCCCAACTTTGCTTATTACCTCGCCCGGTTGCGGATGTTCTTTGAAGGTAAAGCGCCAGTGACGCCATCGTTGCCTTACGCGTGGAACGATACCCCCAACCTCCATTTCTTAAGCATTTTAGACTTCATTGAATACTGCTCCAGGAAGGAGATTAAGATAAGAGATTCAGTTTTCATTGCCCAAGAAAGGAACATAAGATTATTTCCGAACCTATTTGCACTGAAAGGGATATTTCTTGTTTCAGATGGGGGAACCAATGACACGAATTGACCGAGGGACTTCATAAAAGAAGAGGATAAAACCTAAAGCTCGTTCAACGGACAGAAAAAATGGGAATCAAGGTTTCCTTGATTCCCATTTTTCTAATATCAGTCTTGCAAAAACATTCAGACTACTTTGCCTTCACATGGCACTGAGTGCACATCGTTGGGCCTGCGGGCTTGTTGGCCTTCTTCAGTTCATCATGGCAGCCCTTGCAGGTCTTGTGAAAAGAATCCTTTAACGTAGGCGTTTTTCCCTCTGCCGTCGCCTTATGACATTCCGTACATTTCTTGCCGGATGTCTCACCTGCTTTCCAGGTGTGATGACACTTCAAGCAATCGATCTTGAGTGTTTCACTGTGTTTCTTATGGTTGAATGTCACTTTTCCATTCGGAGCATCAAAGACGATTTCGTCTTTAGCGGCAAAAGCACCCGTCACCATCAAACTGGAAAGCACAAAACCTACAAGAACTAGAACGCTAATCAACCTCTTCTTCATCTCTTTTGTTTCCTCCTTTTTTTGGGATTTTGGGAAAAACTTTTTTTAATTAACACTTGTTTGAACCTTTTTCAATAGTTCAGGAAAAAATTTATGTGAACGACGGACTGAACAACTGAGAATATTATTGGTGAGAAATTGGTCAGGCACGGAGTAGGTTAAATCTCAATTAGAGAACCCGCACAGATGGCTCTGGATTAGCAGTCACTTCGCCAACCGGTGCGGCAGCTTCAATGCCAGCTCTTTTTAATTCGGTAACGAGACGGTCGACCTCAGTAGAAGAAAGGGAAAGCAGGAGTCCTCCGGAGGTCTGGGGATCAAAAAGCAGTTCTTCTTCCTCCCTGGAGAGCACTCTGATTTTCTTAAAGAACCCCTCGGCCAATTTCTGGTTGGCCTTGTTGCTTCCTGTTGTCTCGCCTCTACGATACATGAGAAGTGCATTCGGATAGAAAGGAAGTTTTTCATAGAATAGATTGACCTGGACCCGACTTCCCTTTGCTATCTCCACACAGTGGCCGACGATGCCAAAGCCCGTGATGTCGGTGCATGCATGGACATCAAAATTCAACGCAATTTCGATCGCCTTCTTATTGAGAGAAGCCACTTCAGGGAGAATGACTTCTAAATCACGCAAGGAAAGCTTCTTGGATCGGCAGGCATTAAACAGAACGCCTGTGCCCAGAGGTTTGGTTAGAATCAAGGCATCCCCTTCTTTAGCACCGCAATTGGTCAGGATCCGATCAGGGTGGATCACACCTGTGACAGCCAGGCCGTACTTGGGCTCATTATCATCAACGGAGTGGCCGCCTGCAATCGAAGCGCCTGCTTCAGAAACCTTATCGCAACCTCCCCGGAGCATCTCCCTCAATATACTCGATTCAAGTTTCTTAGTCGGGAACATTACAAGATTTAAGGCGGTTAGAGGCTTGCCTCCCATGGCATATACATCTGAAAGCGCATTGGCAGCGGCAATCTGCCCAAACCAATAGGGATCATCCACCGGAGGCGTGATAAAGTCTACTGTGCTGATAAATGCGATTTCGTCCGACAGGCGATAAACTGCGGCGTCATCACAGGTCTCAAAACCAACCAGGAGGTTTGAATCCTGGGATGGGTGGAGTGCTTTGAGTGCGTCCGACAGATCTGTCGGACCAATTTTCGCTGCTCAGCCGCAGGTGCGGGAGAGTCCCGTCAGGGTCTTCTTTTTTCTCAGGAAAGACATACCGCGCCTCCAATTCCATGGGTTATAGAAATGTTTTCCTCCGGACTTTCAGATCCAGACCACCCACGCATCCTGGATGTTCTTCATGAGCCAGTCCCCTCCGGCCTGTTCTACCCAATCATACTTGTCACCCCCCATCGCTCCAAAGTAATCGGCACAGGGTGGGCAAACTCCGAACCATCCACCCTTATCTTTTATTTTTATCATAATTTTAAGGACATTTCCGAATTTCCTATAAATTGGAGATTCTATCCTTTCTGTCTTCTTTCTCTCCTATCGGTGTTTTTTCTCTTCCAGAGTCCTTTTGTGCTTCAACTCAAAATTAGAAAAGATAATTCCTGATAAGTCAAATCGGAATTTTCGATAACCGTTGCTACAATTATCGAGAATTCTTATAACCCTAATGCATGCTCGCAAAAGTGATGGTAAACGGACGCAGGATTTGCAGTTCTCCTGTCTTAATCTTAGAATGATTTTTGGAGAACCTCTCTCTGGGAGGCCGATGAAAGAGCAGTTCTATATCCAATGGCATATCACCAACGTTTGCAATCTTCGTTGCCAACACTGCTATCAAAATGATTTCTCGAAGAAGAACGATTTGGATTGGACAGGGCTTGAGAAGGTGTGCGATCATCTCCTCCGGACAATGGAGGAATGGGGTAAGACAGCCTGTATTCATCTGACAGGCGGAGAACCCTTGTTAAAGCCTGATCTGTTTCTCCTCCTCGCTCATTTGGACCTGCATCCGATGGTTGAAGAGCTGGGAATCATCACCAATGGCCTGACCATCGACCAAGAGATGATGAGAAGGTTGTCCGGGTTTTCAAAATTGAAGAAGATGAAAATTTCTCTGGACGGAGGAGATGCAGAGACGAATGACTCCATTCGTCAAAAGGGAGCTTTCGATAGGGTGATGCAAAATCTTCCCCTGATCAAAGAGGCGGAAGGGTTTGAAATTCTCTTCATGCTCACCGTCATGAAAAGGAATCTCAGGAGCCTCCACTCCTTTTTTAAACTCTGCCACGACATAGCTATCGATGGGTTGATCATCGAACGATTCATTCCTTTGGGCAGGGGGAGAAAGGTTATGGATGAGGTACTTGACAAGGAGGAATGGAAGGAAATGGTAGGGATGCTTGTAGATTTGATCTCAGCCGAGGAAGCTGAGCATTCACTTCTTCCCTATCAGGCCTTTCAGATTAGGTTTAGTGGAGGAGAGCCTGAACTCTTGGGCGCTCCCTGTATCATAGGAGTGGATGGGCTCTGCGTTATGCCGGAGGGAAATGTTTTTCCTTGTCGAAGATTTCCTGTTCCAATAGGAAATCTTTTGGAGACTCCCCTGAGACAGATATGGGAAAAATCAGAGATTTTAGACAAGTTGAGGAAGAAAGAGAACCTGAAAGGGAAATGTGGAAGCTGTGGAATCAACGACTGCCGCGGTTGTCGAAGCTTAGCTCTCGCTTTGACGGGTGACTATCTCGAAGAAGATCCTCATTGTTGGTACCATGATGTATTCTTAGAGTAATGAAAAATAGTATCCTCGTGTAGCTTTCTATTTTCTGAACCCCTCGTGGCAAACCACACAGTCATCTAAGAGTTTATGAGTTTGGTCTTTCACGACCTTCTTCTGTCCTTTTTCTGCTGCTTTTTCTAATGCCCGAAAACAGTCGTGGAATTTATCATCTAATTCAACAAATTTTTTAAACTTATCCTGATTTTTGGGAAGTGTGATTCTCTGACCTGCACTGATTGCCTTTTCAACCTTTTCCCTCGCTTTATGAAATTGGGCTGCTGCGGGTTTGATCAGTTCCAAGTTAGCCAAGATTACAGCATCAATGATTGTTTCGAAAGCCTGTTCAAGACCCACCATCTCTTCCCTGAGGAGGTTCATTCCTTCTGTTGGTTTTGTCTGATCCGGAACAGATATTCCGACGAAACAGGTGCCAAAAACACCTACAACTATAATGATGATTGGAATAAGTCTTTTGCAGTTCATAGTAATTCTCCTCTTCTGTTTCATTTCTAATTTGTCCCTATGCTTGGTTAATCATTCCTGCCTGCCAGGGAACTATTGGAAGAATTACATTCCTGGATACATGTCACCCCCTCTTTTCAGTTTCGCCTTGGTTGGGATGGTTGTTTTTTGAAACCCCGTGTGTCGATAAGAGGTTACTCATACCGTATGAAAAAGTCAACAAGAATTATGAGAATAGGAGGCATCCCATAACGTCTCTATCTCCTATCACCTATCATCCAGATAAAATTACACAAAAAAGGCAGAGCCATTGAGACCCTGCCTTTGATCTTTGATATTTAAATACTGAAGTCTTACCGCAATGAAGGACAAAAAAGAGACCTGTAATCCCCGATAGGATAAGCCTTCGGCCCGTTAGAAATGATGCCCAGCTGCTCTGCAGCGGGGTTAGGTCCCAAAATAATTCTGGCGGGGTTTGATGCCCTGCTGGGATTTCTAACGGGGGTTCATTTCTTTTCAGATTTCTCTTCTTTTTTCTCCTCCTGCGGGCCAATTGTTAATTGATAGGCGACGTATACCGAAAAGCGATTCTGACCGTGAATGTCCCTCCCTGTCGAGAACAGAAGATGGTGTTCATCAGTAAAATTGACAATCGTTCCTACATTGAATCCTGTTCGGCCACCTTCTTCTCTTGCGGTGGGTGTGTTGTAGAACACTTCTGCCCCAAGCGTTATGACCTTGGAAAGCTCGCGCTGTACTTGCCATCCAAAGAACCAATAGTCTTTGTTTTCGGAGCCCGGATTGATCCAGTAGCCGCCACCCCCATAGCTTTGCCATGGACCCCAACTTTTTTGGAGCCATATCGGAAGGAATGCCCTAACTTGTCCACTTCCTAACCCTTTTGAACTGCTGCCCGTTGGCACCTCGAGCATCGTAAAAGTTCCTACTTGGGGCCGCCAGTCAGTCTCCTGGATGAACCGGTATTTGGCTCCAAGTTCCAGGTCTCCGAATCCATAACGCGCTGAACCGTCATTCGGCTTTGCGTATGCAAGCGGGGCAATCATGTGAAGTTGTAAATTGGGCAAAGCGCCATAGTTGACCTCGAAGTGGGGGGCCGTACCCGACCATCCCTCCTTATTCTTCGCATCTTGTGAGGCCAAGTAGAACTCCCAATGGCGGTATTCCACAGGCTCGGGGTCATCGGTCACAAAGGGTGGACCCGCCCAGGCGACCATCGGACTCAGGACTAACGAAAACAGGCCCATTACAGTCGCTGGGAGCAAGATAGGGATCATGCCGGCCAACATGACATGTTTCGCTATGCGGGTTGTGCGATCAATTCCAGAAAGCAACTTTCCTTGCATCTCTCATTTCATCCTTCTGATACAAGGATGACAAAAATAGCTTTTACGTACTACTATACCACAGGTTCCAGTACCGTCAGTCTAATAATTTAATGGTTAGTATTGATTTCCTATTTTTCTCTCAATAGGGAAAAAACCATTTCTTACATCTTTCAAACTTTTTCGACTGGTCTCTTCAACGGGCCGCTATCGTCCAAAAATACAATACTTCCGCCCATAAAATACAGTATTCATCCTATTTATTTTCCTGCTGATTTCTATATTTTGAAAAGAACCGGTGAGGCATCTATTTGTGAGGCTACTTCATGTAGGATCAATGAAAACAGGCGGTTATGGGTTGATGACGATAAAGTTCAGACCCTTGCCGAAAAAGAAGCTGGGAGGTGAAGAATTATGAAGAAAGGGACTTTTATTCTTTTGTTTATGTTACTTCACTCTTAATAATGGATTGTTTGTTGCGGCGATTACTGGACTTGGTCCCGCATCCGGGGCGAACAATGATAATATTGATATTGGCAGATGGGATGATTACACACTCTATTCCTTCAGCATTAAAACAGTTTACAATTTCACAAAATCCGTTACAGCCATGATAGGCTATGCTTATCAGAGATTTTGGTACAGCGATGCCCAGTTAAACAACTATATCTTCGCCCCCACAGGTGGTACGAACGCTGCTTTCCTCACGGGGGCTTACAAGGACCAGACCTACAGGGCGAACTTGGTTTTTGGTGGTATGACTTATAAGTTTTGATCAAGTCTTTCTGCTGCCCTCCGTTGGGGGGTCGATCCTGACCCCCCAACTTTTTTCTCCTTCTTAATAAAAGCAAAACCATCTCCCATATCCTTAAGAATTCTTCCTGCAGGTCGTAAAAGGAATTGCTTAAAACTCTGAAGGAGCAGAATGGTTTAAAAACGTTGTTTAAGCCTGCGATTTATGCTAACATTCCAAACTAAATTTCAATGGAGGCTAACCTTTTATGGATATGAGAAAGATTCTGAAAAAGATTGAGAGAACTAAGGCCCCCGAGGTGAACAAAGTGGCGGTAGCCTACTCTGGAGGTTTGGATTCTTCTCTCGCTATTGAGCTGCTCAGAAGAAAATATAAAGCGAAAAAGATTCTTCCGATCACGATTGATATCGGTCAGGGAGAAGAAGAGGTTCTTGAAAGCAGGAGGAAGGCCAAGATTCTTAAGATCAAGCCTCTCTTTTTCGATCTCCGAAAAGAATTTACGGAGGTCTGGATTGCGCGGGCCATTCAAGCCAACTCGGATTATCTGGGTTATCCCGTCTCCACCTCCATGACCAGGCAGATCGTGGCGCGCAAGGCGGCGGAGGTTGCCCGCGCAGAGGGATGTGACGCTATCCTCGAGGGATCCAGCGGGAAAGGCAATGATCAATATCGCATGCACAATGTCTTCAAGATGTTTGCCCCCGGGCTGAAAATCCTCGTGCCGGTCCGGGATTTTGATTTAACCCGGCTAGAAGAAGAGGCATTGTGCCGGGCCTGGAGCGTTCCGGTGACGGAGATGATCACCGGAGGGGATGACAAGACAATGTGGTGTCGATCCATTGCCAGTGGTGCCATCGACCTGAACCAGCCCCTTCCGGATAACATCTGGATGTGGTATCGGCCCGTTGAAAAGTCGCCTGATAAGCCTTCCTTTATTACCCTGGAATTCGAAAAGGGGATTCCAGTCAAATTGAATGGTAAACGGAAACCCCTTGGAGAAATCATCCCGTCCCTCAACATCATGGGTGGGATGCATTCCGTCGGCAGGATTGACATGTTTGAGGATGGGATCATGGATCTAAAGAGCCGCGAGATCTACGAGGCTCCGGCCGCGACGATCCTCCTCAAACTCCATCGGGACCTGGAACAGTTCTGTCTCACCAAGGACGAGATCCAGTTTAAGAAAGGAATCGATCAGAAGTGGGCCTATTTGATCTACCATGGGATGGCTTACCATCCCTTGCGGTATGATCTGGACGCCTTCATCGAGACCTCTCAAAAGGTGGTCAACGGAAAATATAAGGTCAAACTTTTTAAGGGGAGCATTGAGATCGTCAATCGAGAGTCGAAGACGAGTCTTTTCTCACCGGAGATCCGCTCCATCAAGGCCACGGGTTTTGATCAGAAACGCTGCGCGGATGCAGCCTTCGTTCGCGGGCTTCCTTTTGAGATCTTAGCCAAACGGAAGGCGAAATAGACGTCACAAGTTATATTGTCCTTCTGTGAAGTAATTGTTTACCGTGCTTGTTCGTGTCAGGGATAAGCACCAAATACCAAGTACCAAATCACAAATAAATACCAATGACCCAAATCCCAATTTTCTAAATTGGCTTCGTCATCGGAAATCGGAGATTGGAGTTTATTTGGGATTTGGAAATTGTAATTTGGAATTTGAAAAGGTTCGGGAATATTAAAAACCATCTATTCCTAATTTTGATGGATTAGGGGATCCGAGATGAAGATTGATAGACTATGGGGTGGGCGGTTTGAAGAACTTCCTTCCAGGGAGATGGTCGATTTTCTTTCGGGAAGGGATGTCAAGGGAATTCCGCCCTGCGATGAACGGCTGATCCCTTACGATCTCTGGGGAGATCGAGCCCATGTCCTGATGCTTTGTCAAGAGGCCATCCTCTCGAAACAGGATGGGAAAAAAATCCTTAAGGGATTGAGTGAAATAGAAATGCTTTATCGGAAAGGAAAGTTTGGATTAGATCCCTCAAAAGAGGACGTCCACTCCAATATCGAGAGTTATCTCATTGAGCGGGTAGGAATTGAATCCGGAGGTAGAGTCCATACCGGCAGAAGTCGGAATGACCAGATTGTCCTCGACATGCGTCTTTATCTTCGGGACCAGGTTTTGGAATTCGTCGAAGGGTTGATCGTTCTAATCGATGCCCTTCTCCAGAAAGCTGAAGAACACCGTTCGACCATCATGCCTGGCTATACCCATCACCAGCATGCGGTCGCCACCACTTTCAGTCATCTCCTCCTTTCCTTTGGGGAAGCTTTCGAGAGGGATGCTCAGAGATTCGGGCATTGGTTTGATTTCTTCAACAGAAATCCTTTGGGCGCAGCCGCTGGCTACGGCACTTCCTTCAACCTGGATCGGCAATTGACCTCAAAGTTACTCGGATTTGATGGGCCCACAGAGAATGTCATTGATTCCATCACCGAGCGATGGGAGCCTGAGGCGGAGCTGGCCTACGATGCCGCCGTGATGTTGGACCATCTCTCTACCGTGGCCCAAACCCTGATCCTTCTGTCTACCCATGAGTTCAACATGGTCCGGCTGAATGATCGACATTGTTCGGGCAGCTCGATCATGCCGCAGAAGCGAAACCCCTGTTCCTTGGAAGTAATCAAGGCCAAGGCGTCTTTTGCCCATGGGATGCTCGTCAGCCTCCTCTCCGTGGGCAAGGCCCTCTTCATGGGATTTAACCGGGATACCCAGTGGACAAAATATTGGATTATGGACTTGGTGGACGAATCGAAACCCGCCCTCCCTGTCATGGCCGACGTCATTCGACTTCTCGAGGTGAAGAAGACTCAGATGCTTAAGCAGGCTCAGGAAGAGTTTCTCGGAGCTACTGCGTTGATGGAATGGTTGGTTCGTCACGGTCCGCTTCCAATGCGGAAGGCTAAAATGGCGATGGAGAGAGCGGTGAAATATTCGGAGAAAGAAGGGAAGGGAAAGGTTTCCTATCAGAGCTTAAGGAAAGCTCTTAGCGAAATGAAAATGAATATTCCGATCACAGAACGAGATGTCGAAAGAAACCAGAGACCGGAGAGAATATTGGCTCAGACTTCGTCCGTGGGGACACCTTCGGAGAGAAGAATAAAAGAAAATATCGCGTCGCTTCGAAAAAAGGTTCGGGCCCACAGGGGTTGGGTCGTCCATAAGCGAATGGGGATTGAAAAAGCAAAGGCATTAATTTTCAAAATGGAGAAGCAGTTGGGGCGTTGACCCGTTCGACATCGCCAAGGCTTACTCAGGGTCAACCCTGGGCCTCTTGACAGTGCTCAAGTCCCAGTCTTTTAAATTATTGGGTAGTCGAAGGGTTGAGTATTCACAGATGCAATATGGAAGGGTGACAGACAAGGAAATAGAGGCCATTAGGTCTATCGTCGGGCCGGAGAGGGTGTCCGCGGGTGAATCCATCCTTGACCTCCACAGTAAAGATGAATCTTTTCACCCAAGGCGAAGACCCGATGTAGTGGTTTGGCCCCTCAGCACACAAGAGATTAGTCAGATTCTCAAGTTGGCCAATGCGAAGCGAATTCCTGCCACTCCGTGGGGTGCAGGTACAAGTTTAGAAGGCAATCCCATCCCTGCCGAGGGAGGGATTGTCTTGGATCTTCAACAGATGAACCATATCCTGGAATTAAGGGCAGAGGACCTTCAGGTCCGTGTTGAAGCAGGGGTCATCTATAAGGAGTTGAATCAACACCTCTCCCGTTTTGGCCTCTTCTTTCCGCCGGACCCTGGGGCCTCGGCAACTATCGGGGGGATGGTGGGCAATAATGCCAGCGGCGTCAGGACGATTAAGTATGGGGCCACGAAGGATTTTGTCCTCAGCATGGTGGTGGTTCTACCTTTCGGAGACGTGATCCGGGTTGGAACGATTGCAATCAAGAGTTCATCCGGCTATGATCTTTGCCGCCTCTTTGTTGGTTCGGAAGGAACACTGGGTGTGGTCACAGAGGTTACCCTTCGTCTGATCGGTCTCCCGGCGGAGTTTATGGGTGCCGTAGCGCAATACGGCTCCATTCGCGAGGCTACCGATACCGTTTTCCAAATCATGCGCTCAGGACTGTCTCCCGCTGCGCTGGAATTCCTGGACACTCCGACGGTTCAGGTTGTCAACCAGTTTAAGAAACTTTCCCTGGAAGAAAAGCCAACCCTTTTCTTCGAGTTTCATGGTTCAAGCGCTGCTGGTTTGAAAGAAGAGCTGGAGATGGTCAAGGAGATTTGCGGTGAGAATCGACCGCTGCGGTTCGATTCGGGGATCGGAAGGGAAGAGCGAAACCGCCTCTGGGAGGCTCGGTACGAAGTTCACGAATCCATCAGGGCAAACAATCCTGGTTTTTATCCACTGGTGATCGATACCGCTGTCCCTATGTCAAAATACTCGGGCATGGTAGAATGGGGCCAGAAGGTCGTCGAAAAGAAAGGGTTAAAAGGATACGCCTTCGGCCATGCGGGAAGCGGCAACCTTCACATGGAGATTATGGGAATTCCTGAAGATGAGGCCCAGTGGCGGAAGGTTCAGGCAGCGGGAGAGGAGATTGTAGACTTCGCGTTGGAATGTGGTGGAACCGCCACGGGAGAACACGGCATTGGCATTGGAAAGAGAAAGTTTATGAAGAAAGAACATGGAGAAAGCCTTCTCTTAATGAGACAGATCAAAAAACTTTTGGATCCCAATGGAATCATGAACCCAGGCAAAATCTTTGAATAGCCTAAGGCATAGAGCATGGCAGGGAAAAGCACCAAATTCCAAGCACTAAATTTCAGATAAATCACAATTACCGAATCTCGAGAGAAAATCTTGTTTGGTCATTTGAAATTAGAATTTGGAGCTTAGTTGGGATTTGGAATTTGTGATTTGGGATTTTGAATGCTATGCCCTTTGCAAATCCACAAAAGGAGGAGGGAAATCATGGGTAAAGTAGAGGGTGTCATCAAATCTGAAGTTGCACGTTTGGCGAAAAGGGAGGTAAGGAAAGTCGCAGTTCCGTTAGGCCGGGATGTCCGGTCGTTGAAAAGCGTCGTTTCACAACTTCGCAGGACAGTTCTTGGGCTTCAACGGATCACAACCAGTCAGCAAAAAGAGCTGGAAAAAGGAAGGATGGTGTTGGAGGCACCTCCGGAAGAAGTGAAGGAATCGCGTTTCTCTCCCCGTTTGATCCGGAGCCTCCGCAGGCATCTGGGCCTCACCCAGAAAGAGATGGCCGTTCTTACAAGCGTCACCGTCGGAGCAGTGCATCTGTGGGAGAGCGGACAGTTCAAGCCGAGCATGAAAAAGAAGGCGGTGATGGTGGCGCTTCGAAAGCTCGGTCGGCGTGAGGTGAGAAAACTGCTCGAGGGCAAAGGGGCTCAAAAGCCGGAAAAGAAAAGACCTTCCCGCAGGAGGAAACGCGCAAAAAGGAGCCGCAGGAAATAGTTTCCTGATCTCTCATGATTCAGCTCAATTTCTTACTTTTTGCTTTTCTCGCCGTTTTTTTAATACGGTCCGGGGTCCAGGTCTATCTTAACAAGCTTAACATTTTCTACCTCCGTCGGCGCGGAACAGCTGTCCCGGAAATTTTTCAGGATGTCATCGACCCCGAGAAACTGAGAAGCATTTCTGCTTATACCGTAGAATCCGAGAATTTCGGGATGGTTGCCACCCTCGCAAACCAAGCCGTTTTTCTGGCTATTTTGCTATCCGGATTATTGCCATGGCTGGTGAGGGCGATTGGCCAATGGGGATATGGGCCAATTGTAAGCGGTTTAATCTTCTTTGGTGTTTTCTCGATGTTCACCAACCTTCTTCGTATCCCTTTCAACCTTTACGAAACGTTTGTGATCGAAGAGCGTTACGGGTTCAATGTGATGAACCTCAAGTTATGGGTTACAGACCTATTGAAAAGCCTCCTGCTTGCAACCGTTCTTGGCGGTCTGGTTCTCGCTCTTCTCTTAGCTTTGGTGGTTCATGGAGGGGATGCTTGGTGGGTCTGGGCATGGATGCTGGTCGGTGGTTTTGAATTGGTTATGCTGTGGCTCTTTCCAGTCATTATTCTTCCTTTATTCAACAAGTTCGATCCGATTGAAAATAAGGGACTGGAGGAGCGTATCAGGACGCTGATAGAAAAAGTCGGACTCCGTACCAAAGGGATCTTCAAGATGGATGCGAGTAAGCGGAGCAAGCATACGAATGCTTTTTTCATCGGCCTCGGACGGACGAAGAGAATTGTCCTGTTCGACACGCTCCTGGCCTCTCACACCGAGGAGGAGATTATATCTGTCCTGGCCCATGAGGCAGGGCATTGGAAGAAGAGGCACATCCTCCGGATGCTCGTTCCTTTGGAGATACTATCCCTTGTCTCTTTTTATGTGGTGGCCAAGTTTTTGAATTGGCCATTGCTTTATCGAACATTCGGCTTTCAGGAATCGAATGTGTATGTCGGATTATTCCTCATCGGAACCTTCATCAGCCTGCTTGGTTTTTTTGCTCAGCCGCTGGAGGCAGCCGTCTCAAGGAAATTTGAACGCGAAGCGGATAATTTTGCACTGAGGCTGATGGGGAAGACAGAGCCCATGCGCTCTGCACTGAAACGGCTGGCCGTGGATAACCTGTCCAACCTGAGCCCCCATCCTCTTTATGCATGGTTTTATTACTCCCATCCTCCCCTGGCCGAGCGAATTGAGAGACTGAAATTGCATAATTCCCCATAATCCCCTTTTAGAGGAGCGGGAGCCTTCTCCTCCCTTTGAAAAGGGAGGTTGGGAGGGATTTCCATTTCTATGAAGAGGAGAAGAAAATGGATGTGAAGGTTTTCGAAAAAATGAAGCCCTCCGAACTTAAGAATTATATCCAATTCTTACTCTGGCATTACCGGATGATGGATGCATTCTGGTTCCTCAACGTAGCAGAGAAGTTCGATCAACCCACAGCAGAAAGGCTCAATGAGCGGGTGTGGGGCCGAATTGGCGGTATGGCTGCAAAGGACCTTGTCAATCGGTTTAAAATGGATGAGAGAGGTCTCAAGGGATTTGTGAAAGCCCTAAGATATTTCCCGTGGACTATCCTGGTGGGTTATCAGATTGAGGAGAAGAAAGACGAGGTGATCATCACTGTTCCTAATTGTCCTACTCAAGAAGCCCGTCTCAAGAGGGGATTGGAAGAGTTCGTATGCAAAGAGATGCACCGGGGTGAATTTGCAAGTTTTGCGAAAGAGATCGATGAGCGCATCCAAATAGAGTGTCTTTTTGCTCCCCCCGATCCTCATCCCAAAGATATATTTTGCAAGTGGAGATTCACGTTAAAGGGCTAAAGCCATTCCTTTTTCTTCTATCGTTTATCTTCTTTTCAAAACAGAGGAACTCCCCTTTTCTGAAGTGAACTATTCCGGCTTTTCTGTAACCACATTTTTCATACATCGTGAACACCCCGGGATTACGTCTGAAGGCATCAAGACGGATGCAGTCGTAGTTTTCGGTGACGGCCATCTCCTCGACAAAGTCCATAAGGTAGGATGCCAGCTTATGGCGCTGATAGTCTGATATACCGCGCACCCCGGCCTACTGGCAGGCCCTGAACATAGCATGGTACAAGGCAGACACGCTGTCCCTTTCCCCACAAGGGGAAAAGGGAGGAGGGACCTGAGCCTGGCTAGTGCTTTTGTCTTGACAGATTTACGGAGTGCGCCAAAGATAAGTATAGAGGTATTTGTGGACCCGCATGATGGATGGTGTGGGAGGGACGGCTAACTACCGTCCCTTACCCGATTCGGAGGTCTTCAGGGATTCCAATGCCTCTGCGTCGGCCAAATCTTTGGTTCTCCCTAATGCTCTCTTGTTGCGAATTAGATCGTCGATCGATGGAATATGCACTTCAATCCCCTCGATGTTCACTGACAGTGACCGGTCATACGTCTCCTCAAACTGAAGTCCGGATGCCGCAGTGACGATGTCGATTCGCCTTGGGGCAATTCCAATCTGAAAGATCGTCCCATCCTTTTCAAGGTCTTCCTTGGTTAGATTGTGAAGTGGGGCGCCAAAACGGCGCAATGCCCGCAGGACAGCATCAGCGTTTTGGCTGGACGGCATGACCCAAATATCGATATCCATAGTAGCCCGGGGATAACCATGGGCTGCCAGCGCATAGGCACCGACGAGGAGAAATTTAACCTTCTCGTCGGACAAGGTGCGTAACATGTCTCTGTAGTCTTCGTTCAGCATCGTGCTTTTTGCTCAAGGACGCGATCTCTCGGGTCAGAGGCCAGACGAGACTAAGGCGGTCTGCCGGCGTGCCGGGGACGAAGTCGTCGTTTCGGCGATCCGACATTCGGTGTTTGGCTGTGTGCTTCCTGTTCATGCCCTCAAAGTACCATTTTTAGTGAGTGATATCAACCTAATACTAATACAAACGCAATAAATATTTTGTAGGGAAACCCTTTAGGGTTGCTTTAAGCAAGGCTAAAGCCTTGCGCGACATGTAAAATGATTTAACGCGTTGGTATTAGCTTCAAAACAGGCAAGATTGTGCTGGGCCATAAACATCATGGAACCACAGTGATCTACACCCGTGTGGTCAGGGATATGGTTAGTGTTCCCCAAAGCCCCTTTGACAGTCTTTACGGAAAGAAGCCGCTTTAATTTCCTCCCTGTTACGTTAAGAATTCAGCCTGCCTAGTGCTTTCTTCTTGATAAATTTGATTAGTATGCTAAATATAGACATGTAAAAATTCATCCGAAGGTGAGGGGAATTTATGGAGGTAAGAAAAGAAAGTTGATGAAACAGCGTGGAGGACTTTTAAGCGGCATGTGGGTTACAATGATGAGGAGATATTATTAGCGAAGAGCGGAGAGGAAGGAAGAACCTGGTGAGAAAAACCGTAGGCGACCTTTTCGATGAGGTCGCTTTGAAATTTCCTGAGAAAGAGGCATTGGTGGATCTCCCCCAGAGGGTGAGGTTCTCTTATAAAGAACTTTTGGCAATGGTGAACCAGACGGCAAAGGGTTTTCTGAAGCTCGGGCTTAAAGAAGGAGATCACTCGGCCCTGTGGAGTCCAAATCGTTGGGAATGGACGATAACTCAACTGGCCTTGGCAAAGATAGGCGTGGTTCTCATCAGCATCGATACCAACTGCAAAGTCGAGCAGCTCGAGTATCTTCTGCGCCAATCCGATTCAAAGTGTCTTGTCATGGCAGAAGGAATGAAGGGATCTGAATATATCGACATGATCCGTCAGCTTTGCCCGGAGGTTAAAGAGGCGATCCCGGACCGCTTCAGTTGCAAGGCCCTTCCGGAGCTGAGAAATATTATCCTCATATCAGGTCGGACCTTTGGTGGTATGTTCCATTGGAAGGAGATCCTGGACATGGGGAAGGATATTCCGGATAGGATGTTGGCCGAGCGACAGAGCTCTTGTCGTGAGGATGATGTCGTGATGATCCTTTACACTTCTGGAACAACCGGAGCTCCAAAGGGCGTGATGTCCGCTCACTTCGGCATCATTAACACAACGCTGGCGAGCGCAGAGAATCAGAGAATAACTGAAAAGGACCGACTCTGTCTCTCTGTTCCTTTATCCCATATGTTTGGCTGCGTTTGCGTTACATTGGCTTCGGTGATCAAAGGGGCAACACTCGTCATTCCTGCTGAAACATTTGAGCCACACAAGATTCTCGAGGCAGTCGAGACAGAGCGATGCACGGCTATTTATGGGTCTCCCAGTGCTTTCATTGCTTTGATGGAGGACCCAAGATATCGAGGCTCCGATGTCAAGTCTCTTCGAACCGGAATCATGGGAGGGGCTCAGTGTCCTCTGGAAGTGATGAGGAAGGTCGTGGACGAGATGGGAGTCAGGGAGATCGTTATCGGATATGGTCAAACGGAGTCGTCTTCGTGGATCACGATGACCCGTCCCGATGATCCTTTGGAATTGAGGGTTTCAACGGTGGGCAGACCACTTCCTCATGTGGAAGCAAAGGTCATAGACCCGATCTCAGGGGACGAGGTCCCCACGGATGCAAGCGCTGTGGGTGAGATCTGCGCGAGGGGTTTTAATATGAAGGGCTATTATAAGATGCCTGCTGCCACAGCCAATGCAATCGATTCCGAGGGCTGGCTCCATACCGGGGATCTTGGAAGTATGGATGTAAACAAATATGTGAGGACGGCTGGAAGGCTAAAAGAGGTGATTAACAAAGGAGGAGAGGTGGTCTTTCCTACCGAAATCGAAGAGGTGCTCTTTCGTCATCCCAAGATCTTAAATGTTCAGATATTTGGAGTCCCCGACAAGACGTTGGGAGAAGAAATCGCAGCCTGGATCAAGCTGGAGGAAGGGGTGACGGCCGCAGAGGACGAGGTTCGTCAATATTGCAAAGAGAGGCTTCCCGTTTCTCACCTTCCGCGATATATCAAATTCGTCAGGGAATTTCCAACAACACCCTTGGGCAAGGTCCAGAAATTCAAGATGAGAGAGATGGTAACTGAGGAATACGGCCTCAAATAGAGCGCATGATATGAGGGGAAATGATATGCCGGATAGAACGTCCGAATCTCACATGTTAAGGGCTAGCGGCCTAAGACTTTTCCACCCGACCGTCTCCTCCATCTTGCGTGGAACAGGTATTCATCATTACGACACGACCTCCCTCAGCGGAGAGAGAGGAAGGATGAGGGGATTCCATGAGGTGAGGAAGCGGCGTAGTATCTTTTATTGCTTGACGGCCATTTCTTTTTTCAAAGCTTCGATTTCGTCCCAAAAACCCCATTTCTCGATGAGCCACTTTGTTCGAGTTTCGGCATCCATTTTTCTCAATTGGTTGGCTTCGGAATCGGAGAGAACCCGGAGAATCTGTTTGATCGCGAGATCGTCCGAAGCGAGCGCGCGAGCCGCTTCGTAAGCGATCATTCCGATATTTGCCTCCGGGGAATTTGGAAAAGATCTGTGAAACAGAATAATCCGGAGTGCGAAATCATCTTCGGCTCCCCGTCGCGGAGAAGGGGCCAGGGGATGAGAAGATGCCGGTCCGTCTTTTTCTCCCCGAAGGAGATCGATCATCGCTCGGGAGATCGTGACGGGCAGGTTGGAAGACAGGGAATTTCGGGGGATTTCAAAAAATAGAAAGAGATTCTTGAAAAGGACGGTCCCGAGAGGAGAGCTGTAAATTCTACTCAGAAACTTTAATATGCACGAGCCGAGATCGTTCGAGAAGACAAAAGAGTGGTCGATAATCTGTGTAATAAAATTCTGTTTCCTCATTTCCTCTTTTTCTTTTTTCTCGTCATCGAGCTGTTTGGTGTAACGCAAACAGTCACGAATCGCATCGCAATTTCGGCACTCGGGTCTCGACTGGGTCATGGTCCGGCTGCCGCCGAGGTTGACCTCCTTTAATGAGCCAAAGCACTCCTTATGATCCATTCGCCCTTTCTCCTCTAACACTTTCCCTTTCCCTCCTTTTCATAGACCAAATCCTTTTAAACTTGTCAAGGGAAATTTCTGAGATTGTTGAGAAGCAAATCACCTTTATCACAGATTTGATAACCTTTAAGGGAAATTTCGTCAAGGCCAACGGGGATTCATACGAGCTGCGTGATTTTTGAAAGATTGTCATCCGCTGGATGAGAATTTTGTTGACAAAGAGAAGGCCTTCCTTTAATATGTTGAGAAACTTGTAGAACATAGTTCTGCCTGCAGAACATCTCCGCCAGCGGCGATCATCGAGATGGGGGAGATGGAGCGGGGAGCGTTTTTTCGAGTGGATGGAGTGAAAAGGCTGCCGAGGGACGGGATGAAAGGAAAGTCGGTTTATAAACCTTTGGTTCCAGCAGTGGAACAAGCGTGCCGGGTTCTCCTCTGCTTAGGGGAAGGCCTTGATTTCAAGATGAGGCTGACCGAAATCTGCAGACAAGTCGGTA
The DNA here is from genome assembly GCA_035625415.1 of Thermodesulfobacteriota bacterium. Taxonomy (GTDB): domain Bacteria; phylum Desulfobacterota; class BSN033; order BSN033; family UBA1163; genus UBA1163. The sequence goes on along the minus strand of DASPPQ010000149.1, from coordinate 17,838 downwards.
TTCATAAGAGCAAAGGCCATTCCATTCTCAGCACCCTGAGAGAATTTGGGTTCGTGGAAAAGGATCCTCAGTCAAAAGCGTACTCGTTAGGGCCTGCTTTAATTTTCCTATCACGCCATGTTTTGGACAACCTCCATTACCCTGAGATCGTTGCGCCCTTTCTCGACAGCCTCGCTAAAAAAACGAACGGAACAGCTCTGTTCGGCTTAGTTTACGGCGAGCACCTTCTTGTGGTCGGGGAGCGAGAAGGGAATCAAAATATCGGCTTTTCCATTCGTCTGGGCCACAGATTCCATATCACTTTGGGGGCACACGGGAAAGCCATCGTGGCGTTTATGTCGGAGGCAGATCGAGAAAGGATATTAAGTAAGAAAAGAGTTTACTTCCACGGCCTGGATATTTCACGACTGAACATGAAGCGGTTGAGGGATGAGCTGACGAAGTGCAGACAACTGGGTTATGCCCGGGATATGGGTGAGGTCACTACGGGGGTCAATTTCGTCAGCGCACCGGTATTCGGTGTGCAGGAAAAAGTCATTGGATGTATCATTCTCGTAGGAAGCTTTCCTGAGAGCTTGATTGGTCAATACGGTCGCAAGACGGCGGATATTGCACGGCAAGTTTCTTATAAGCTCGGTGCCGATGTGAAAACTCTTTATAAAGATGTGAGGAGAGATATTTCGGAACGTGCTGCTTAGGAGAAAAACAGCAGCCCTTATTAAAAAGGAGGAAATTCGATGGAAGAGGTGAGAAAGATCCGAACAGCCTGCCGTAGCTGCCACGGAGGCTGCGGCGTCATCGCCCATGTCAAAGACGGCAGGGTGATCAAAGTGGAGGGGGACCCGAATTCCCCCATCAGCCATGGAACCCTGTGCAGCAAGGGACTGGCCATCACGCAACTGGCGTACCATCCGGATCGAATTCTCTACCCCATGAAGAGAACGGGCGCCAAGGGTGAAGGCAAGTGGCAGCGCATCTCGTGGGATGAGGCATTGAATACCATCGCGGAAAAATTCACAAAGGTGAAAGAGGAATACGGGGCAGAATCGATTGTCGTGGGTCAGGGAACGGGCAGAGATTATGAGAGCCATCTCTACCGTTTTGCCAACCTCCTTGGAACGCCGAATGTCCTGACAGCAGGCCATATGTGCTATGTCTCAAGGGTCGGATCCACCCTGATCACCTGCGGCACGCTGCCCATCGCCGATTACGAAGGGGGGCCGAAATGCATCGTCATGTGGGCCTGCAATCCGCAGTGGAACAACCCGGATGAATACAAAGGAGAAAATTTCTGGAGGGCTTATAAAAAGGGGGTCAAGCTGATCTGCGTCGATCCCCGAAAGGGGTTCATTGCGAATAAGGCGGATCTCTGGCTTCAAATCCGGCCCGGGACCGATGCCGCACTCTCCCTGGGATTTCACCGCGTGATCATTGAGGAGGAGCTTTTCGACAAGGAGTTTGTGGGGAACTACATCCACGGCTGGGACGCCTTCAAAGAGAGGGTGATGAAGGACTATCCCCTGGAAAAAGTTCAAGAGATCACCTGGGTCGATAAGGACCTCGTCCGGAAAGCAGCAAGGATGTATGCCACGACCAAGCCAGCTTGTATCCATTGGGGTGTTCCCACGGAGCAGACGATCAATTGCGTCAACTACACACGGGCCACGACGGGGCTGATGGCGGTGACGGGCAATCTCGATACTCCCGGAGGGAACGCCCTTTTTGTGAACCCACCCACGCGGACCGTGGCCGAATTTTCCCGCCACAAGGATCTTCCACCGGAGCAGCAAAAGAAGAGGTTGGGGGGAGATCAGTTCAAGCTCGGCGCCAGGGTGGCTCTGATCAATCCCAAGAAAGCGTGGGACGCCATCGTTACCGGCAAACCCTATCCTCTTAAAGCGGGGATTCTGTGCGGCAGCAATCCGGTGGTGACGAGGGCCAATGCCAAAGAGGCATACGAGGCGCTGAAGAAGATAGAGTTCCTTGCGGTTATTGATTTCTTCCTGACGCCGACCGCGGAATTGGCCGATATCTTCCTGCCTTCGGGCACCTGGCTCGAACAGAACCATGTCGCCGACAACTGGAAACGACATGGCTATGTGTTGGCCAGACAGAAGTGTGCCGAGATCGGCGAGTGCTGGCAGGACCATAAGATCTTTTTGGAATTGGGCAAACGAATGGGCCAGGACTGGCCGAACACAGTGGAGGATGCGCTCGACTACCTTCTTGAACCCTCCGGGCTGACCTGGGAGCAATTCAAAGAGAAAGGTTATCTCCGGGGCGAGATGGTTTATTATAAGTACAAGCAGCGGGGCTTCTCTACCCCTACTAAGAAAGTGGAACTCTATTCGACCGTTCTTGAGAAGTGGGGATACGACCCCCTTCCTAAGTATGTTGAAGTTCCTGAAAGCCCAGTTTCCACGCCCCATCTCCTCAAAGACTATCCGTATATCCTTAATGCCGGATTGCGGACTCCTACCTTTTTCCATTCAGCGAACCGGAATATACCTTGGCTGAGAGAGATCAGACCCGACCCGATTGTGGAGATCCATCCTGAAACAGCCAAAAAACATCATATCAAAAACGGCCAATGGGTTTTTATCGCATCGCCCAGGGGACGCATCCAACAGCGCGCCAAATTAAACGACAACATTGATCCGAGGGTGGTGGTGGCAGAGCACGGGTGGTGGTACCCGGAGCAAAAAGACCCGGGTCACGGCTGGAACGTGTCAAATGTCAATATTCTGACGGACAACGCGTACGAGACTCTGGATCCTGCGATGGGCTCGACGAACCTGAGAGTCTGCTTGTGTAATATAGCTCCGTGTGAAGAATAAATAATGATTTCACAGATTCCAGAATATGATTTCACAGATTTAAAGAATGATTATACAGATTTCTCACATAATGCCACATGCCGGGGAGGGCATTTTTGAACCATGGAAATCAGGTTTACCCATCGCCCGCTGGCGGGAGAGGGTGCGGGTGAGGGTGAGCATATATTATCGGTGTAATCTCTCTTTTGAATCGGTGTAATCATTTTCTACGGGAGGAATGCGATGGGAAGATTGTCCTTAATGCTGAACGAACATGAATGTATGGGGTGCCATGCTTGTGAAGTGGCTTGCAAACAGGAGCATGGCCTCGGTGTCGGTCCAAAGGTGATCCAAGCGATCGAGAGGGCTCCCTATTTCAAACCTCTGTTTTGCCATCATTGTGAGGATGCACCCTGTGCCCTGGCCTGTCCGGAGGATGCGATTACCAAGGATCAAAAGACCGGGGTGGTTCTCGTTGACAGCGAGAAGTGTAACGGCTGCAATGCGGTGGTGGGCAAGTCTGGAGCCGAGAAGCAGCAGACTTCTGCGTGTAAGGTGGGCTGCCCCGCACATATCGACGTCCAGGGATTTGTGAGTCTTGCTGTCAAGGGAAAATTTCAGGAAGCCTTACAGCTGATCAAGCTTGCAAGCCCCTTTCCCTCCGTCTGCGGCAGGGTCTGCCCCCACCCTTGTGAGTCGGATTGCAAGCGGGATCAAATCGACAATCCCGTAGCCATCCACGCGATTGAGCGTTTCCTGGGCGATCTGGACCTAAAGGCGAAGAAGCATTATCTGCCGGAGTTCAAAGCCAAGAAAAAGGAAAAAGTTGCTATTGTCGGATCGGGTCCTGCGGGTTTGACCTGTGCGTACTATCTTGCGCAAGAGGGTTACAAGGTGACGATCTTTGAAAAGGCCAAGGTATTGGGGGGAATGCTTGCGGCGGGCGTTCCCTCGTATCGTCTCCCCCGTAACATTGTCGATGCTGAGATTAAGATGATTCGCAATATGGGCGTGATCATGAAAACGGGCGTGGAGGTGGGTAAGGACAAAACGGTTGCTCAATTACGTCAAGACGGATTCAAGGCCTTTTTCCTGGCTGTCGGTGCCCAGGAAAGTGTCCGACTGGGCATTCCGGGTGAAAACCTGGACGGTATTTATCGAGGCCTGGATTACCTTCGTCAGCTGAGTCTCGGCGAACCCGTGAAACTCGGGGAAAGGGTTGCAGTGATTGGGGGGGGCAATGTGGCTATGGATGCCGTCCGATCGGCTCGCAGGCTGGGATCTGAAAGCGCGTTTATTCTTTACCGGCGGGGTCTTGAAGAGATGCCTTCCACACCCGAAGAGATCAAGCAGTGCCGGGAAGAAAGGATTTCCATCAAGACATTGGCTCAGCCGGTGCGGTTCATCAGCAACAATGGTCGAGTCAAATCGATCGAATGCGTCAAAACGCGCCTGACAGAACCGGATGAGAGCGGGCGGAAGAAGGCCGAGCCTATTCCGGGTTCGGAGTTTACGGTCAAAGTAGACGCCGTGATCACAGCCCTGGGACAGGAATCGGATTGGTGCTGTTTGACGCCCGAGTGTGCCTGTACGTTGACCGGATGGGGAACGATGAAGATCGATCCCCTGACACTTCAAAGCGATGACCCCGATATCTTTGCAGGAGGGGACGCGGCCAGAGGCCCGAAGACGGTGATCGAGGCCATTGCTGACGGAAGACAGGCAGCTATCTCGATTGATCGATATCTCCGTGGGGAGAATCTTCGATTGGCAAGAGACATACCATTGAAAGCAATTGAAGAACCGCAGAAAGGGAAATACGATCACACCGCGCGTGCTCAGATGGCTTACTTAGAGCCCAAGAAGAGAGCGAAGAATTTCAATGAAGTCCAAAAGGGGCTTACCAAGGGAGTAACGGTTCAGGAGGCAAAGAGGTGTATCTCCTGCGGGACCTGCTGTGTCCAGACCTGCCCTTATGACGTCATGCAGTTCAATCACGAAGTCACGAAGGCGGTCAAGTGCGACCTCTGCGTCGAAAAACGGCAGAGGAATGAAGTCCCTGCTTGCTACGCCATCTGTCCTACAAGATGTATTCTCTGGGGTGATCCGAAGAAGTTTGCAGGAAGCTATAAAGTTCTATAGACTCTGTTCGAAGAGACCAATTTTCAATCATCAATTAGCAATGGTCAATTTGCAGTGTTGAAGAGGCAGTCTTTTCATTGAAAATTGATTATTGACCGTTGGTCATTGATCACTGGTCATTGATGACTGAGTTCTTTTTCCCTGCCATGGATCTTGGCATACATAACCCGCCTACCTGGAAAGATCCTCAAACCGGCCTGGAGTGGCAGTATGAATCTCCGGGCGAGATGACCTGGTACGAAGCTCAGGAATATGCGGAATCGCTTTCATTGGACGGTAAGGAAGGTTGGCGCTTACCAACGCTGGCGGAGCTGGAGTCTCTGTTGGACAGGACAAAGGCACGGCCTGAAGGGAGACCTCCTATGCGGGAAGAGGTTCCCTTTCGAGATGAATTATCCTATTGGTCGTCCACGACCTTCGAACGCGACACAAAGACGGCCTGGATCTTGATGTTCGATGGTGCTTACCTGCTCAGTTATTATAAGAGCAACCTTTATCACGTCCGCTGCGTTCGAGGGTAAAAAATTTCGTTTGCGCTCACGACGAAACCCTCTTCCATCAGAGCCTGTGTCGTAATCGCAGTCTTGATGCAAGGGACAGTCAGGTTTCAAAAAATTGACAGGATGACGAGGATTCACGAATCCATAAGAGTTGTAAAGAGCAAAAGTAAGGTCGTATACTGAGGGTAGTGAATGTCTGAGGAGGCAGCTTCAGCTGCCGATTGATTTCAACATTAAAGGATAGGGGACCACAAGGGAGAGGAAGCCGTGTTTAAGAAGATAGTCATTGCCAATCGAGGAGAAATCGCAGTTCGCATTCTTCGTGCCTGTCATGAATTGGGGATTTCGGTGGCGGCCGTCTATTCCGAATCGGATCGGGGGGCATTACATGTCCGTTATGCGGACGAAGCATACTCCCTGGGTTCCGGACCTTCCGATGAGACGTATCTCGCAGGAGATAAGATTTTAGGGATTGCCAGAGAAGCCAAAGCAGATGCCATTCATCCTGGATACGGATTCTTGGCAGAAAACCGGGAATTCGCCCAAGCGTGCCAAAACGAGGGGATCGTCTTCATCGGTCCTTCCGGAGAATCTCTGGAAACCATGGGAAGGAAGATCAGGGCCAAATCCAATATGTCCCAGGCCCAGATTACCGTGATCCCGGGAAGCGACTGCCCGATGGACAATAAGGAGGAAGCTCTGAGAACGGCAAACGCTCTAGGGTATCCGGTACTGATCAAAGCGGTTGCGGGCGGTGGAGGCAAAGGAATCCGTCGGGTGGATCGGGGGGCTCAGCTCTTTCAAGCCATGAACGTGGCCAGGGCGGAAGCCAAGGCCGCCTTCGGAAACGATGCGCTCTACCTCGAGAAATATATCACGAACGCACGCCACATCGAGTTTCAGATCTTGGCCGACCACTATGGTAACATTATCCATCTCTTCGACAGGGAATGCTCCATTCAGAGAAGGTACCAAAAGATATTGGAAGAATGCCCCTCGCCTTACTTAGATGATACCACCCGGCTCCGAATGGCAGGGGTGGCCCTCTCCGCTGCCATTGCCATCAAATACAGCGGCGCCGGCACGGTGGAATTCCTTGTGGACCGGGAGAAGAATTTCTACTACTTGGAGCTGAACGCCCGTCTCCAGGTAGAACATCCGGTGACGGAGATGGTGACCGGAGTGGACATTGTGAAGGCCCAGATCCGTATTGCGGAGGGTGAGAAACTTCCTTTAACCCAAAAGGATGTTGAACCCATCGGGGCTTCCCTGGTTTGCCGAATTTATGCAGAGGACCCCGAGAACAACTTTTTGCCTTCCAGCGGCAGAATCGAGAGGCTCCAGATTCCAGGCGGTCCGGGAGTACGGGTAGACCTTGGAATCTATGAAGGGTACGCGGTTCCTATCTTTTATGACCCCATCATCGCCAAGGTCATTGTTTGGGGAAGAAATCGCCAAGAGGCCATTTTGCGAATGGATCGAGCGCTCCAGGAGTTAGTCATCAAGGGGATTAAGACCACGATTCCCTTCCACCGCTGGCTTGTGAACAATCAACGGTTCATCCAGGGAGATTTCGATACCAACTTTCTTGAGGAGGAGTATTTCCAAAGAAAGAGGGAACCCGGCGATTCCTTCCAGGAGCTGGCCTGCATTGCCGCTGCCATCCGAGCTTATCAAAAGGATCAGAAGGAGATCGATCATGGAATATAAAATAGAGACAGAGGATGGAATTTATTCCGTTCAAGTGGAGCCCTTGGGAGATCACCTCTATCGGGTTTCCTTGATGGATCGAATCCATTTGGTCGATGTCTTGGAGGTTTCAGACAATCTTTACTCCATGATTTGCGACGGGAGATCGTATGAAGTGGATCTCATGGAGGAAGGGGATAGTTACGAAGCCTCCATAAAAGGAAGGAATTACTGGGGGGAAATCCTTCGGTCAGATAAGGTGATCCCTCTCCCCGGAGAAGAAAAAGAAGCGGTCACTCTGTCTGAGGAAGAGGTCATGACTTCACCCTTGACCTGTAAGGTGATCAAGGTTCTGGTCAAGGAAGGGGAGACAGTGGAAATAGACCAGGTACTCGTCATCATCGAGGCCATGAAGATGGAAATGCCTATCTCTTCGACCATCCGAGGAAAAGTGAAAGAAGTTCTGGTGAAGGAAGGCCAGGACGTGGATAAAGGGACAGATCTGGTGATCCTGACGCCTCTCTGAGTAGGGTGAAGGCCAAAAGAGAGTCTTCCCCGGTTTCGCCGATGGATCTCAGAAAGTGTGGAAAAAATGTCGGGCCGGAAGTGGGGCATTACAAGTCTCTAAAATTTTTCTTGACAAAGCATTTGGGCCATGTTAGAAATTTTGTAATTAAAGGTAGAAGATGGATCAGCTTCGTTTCTATCATTTTGGCAGTGGGTTTAATTTTTATCGGTTTTACTACGCCCAAGTCTACCCGCTGCGGCTGGCTGATCGTTAAGAATGAGATTTAGCTGGTAGAAGCCGTGGGTAGATCGAAACTACCCACGGCTTTTTTGATTTAAGCCGTGGGAGAATTTCTCTCACGGCTTTTCTAATTTTGGACAAAGGAGAAAAAGGGTCATGATTGGCAAAAAGATTCGCATGGAACGTATCATGGACAGGAATTCAGGCAAGACAGTGATCATCCCCATGGATCATGGCGTGACGATCGGCCCGATCGCCGGGTTGATCAATATGCAAGAGACGATTAATGCCGTCGCGATTGGAGGAGCCAATGCCGTCATTCTCCACAAGGGATTAGTTGAAGCGGGCCACAGGAGAAAAGGAAGAGATGTGGGGTTGATCATTCACCTCTCTGCGAGCACCCAGCTGGCCCCTGATCCAAGCTCCAAGACCGTGGTCTGCACGGTGGAAGAGGCCATCAAGTTAGGGGCGGACGCGGCCTCGATCCATGTAAACCTCGGATCCGAAGACGAGAGGTCCATGTTAGAGGACCTGGGGAGGACAGCCAAAGTGGCTTCCGATTGGGGGATGCCGCTCTTAGCGATGATGTATACGAGAGGTCCCAAAGTGAAGAATGAATACGATGTGAAGCTTGTAAAACATGCCGCCCGAGTGGGAGCGGAGCTGGGGGCAGATATTGTTAAGGTGGTTTATACGGGATCTGCAGAAAGCTTCCGGGAAGTGGTGGAAGGATGTTTTGTTCCAGTGGTCATTGCCGGCGGGGAGAAGATGGGTAACGACGAGGATCTTATCGAGATGGTCAAGGGGGCGATGGCAGCGGGAGCAGCTGGCGTCTCCATTGGCAGGAACGTTTTCCAGCACAAGGACCCGGAAAGGATGGTTCAGAAGATCTGCAGAATCGTTCACAATGGCGGCGTGTTTGAGGAAAAGTTAAGGAAGTTAGAGGTGAAGGCATGAAAACGGTTTGGGTAAAAGCCGTACCCTGGAGCAAGGAGGTTGCCCTGGCTGCTGTGGAGTCTGGAGCAGATGCCCTCTGGGTTCCTGCTGGAATGGGATCAGAGGTGAGAAAGTTAGGCGTCATCCCGACCGTGGCCGAGGACGGCGATTTCCTATTGGGCCGCGATGTGGTGGAAAAAGAGGTCAGGGAGAAGAAAGACGAAGAAGAGATCATCGCCCTTAGTCTCTCTAAGAAAGTGGTGGTGAGAGGAAACGATTGGACAATCATCCCTCTGGAGAATTTGCTGAGCAGGACGAATAACCTCTTCGTCGAGGTTGATAATTTGAAAGGAGGAGAGACGGCTCTTGGGATCCTCGAAATAGGAGTGGATGGGGTGGTGATCAACAATCCTGACCCTGATGCCGTGCGGCATATCGTCCAGTCTCTCAAATGTATGAGCGAAATATTCAAGCTTTTGCCGGCTAAGGTTAAGCGCGTCGGGCCACTCGGCATGGGGGACCGGGTCTGCGTGGATACGTGTACTTCCATGACCCTTGGCGAAGGGATGCTCGTGGGTACAAGTAGCCAAGCCCTTTTTCTGGTGCACTCCGAAACTTTGGAGAACCCCTTTGTGAACACTAGGCCTTTCAGGGTGAATGCAGGGCCTGTGTACGCCTATATTCGCATGGCGAACGGGCAGACGAAATATCTCTCGGAGGTGAAATCAGGGGATCGGGTGCTGGTCGTGAATTTTGAAGGCAAGAGTTATCCCGCCGTGGTAGGAAGGGCTAAAATAGAAAAGCGTCCCTTGGCTATTGTGGAGGCAGAGGAAAATGGGGAGACCGTCTCGGTCATCCTGCAAAATGCAGAAACAATCTGTCTTACCCAACCTTCCGGGACAGCTGTTTCGCTCGTCGATCTCAAAAAGGGAAGCGAAGTTCTCGTCTATCGTGAGAAAACAGGAAGGCATTTTGGCGTTCCGGTTGAGGAGACGATCCTTGAAAGGTGAGGAAGCGGTAACCCTCTTTCTTCCTTCCGGCGTTTGAGCCATAGCAGGAATCAACCCGGTCGGCGCGCATGATGGTCATGGTCCTGGCCGACCGTCCTTCACGCCTGTAGACATTAAGGAGCCAATGAAAATGGAGATAGAAGCCCTCAGGCCCTTTTCCGAGAAGGGGATTAATCTGAAGAAGATCGAGTCCCGGCCTGTTAAGAACAGGGCATGGGAATACGTTTTTTTCTTGGACTTTGAAGGCCATGCCGCGGACGCGCCGATTCGTGAGGTCATGGCCGAACTGGAGCAGAGCGTCCTTTTCTTAAAGGGAATGGGCTCCTATCCTCAACGCTCACTAGAGAGGTGAGTGAGGTCATAGAATGAAATCAGAGGTCGCTAAAATCAGCGGAAGGTTTAAGAAAGCACAAATAGGCGTCAAGAACATGCTATCCGTGATCGACATAACCCTGGACGATCATCCAAAGGAGCTTGCCTCCTTATTTCCCCATGATGTTTTCGAAGGGCTCGATGAGTTGATCAACCGGACCGTCCATGGAACCAGGATCGAGCGTTTAAGACCCACAGAGCGTCATCAGCTCTTCCACACGTTTGAGATCCATACGGAAGAGGGGGACGTTCTGGGATACCTCAATATGATCTACCTCAGAAAGCCTATCCCATGTTACTACTTGGTCTACGTAGAGGTTCTCCTTCCCTTTCGGAGAAGAGGACTGGGGCAAAAGATCCTTCAGACCTTCAGGGAGTTCGCAGAGCGTCAGGAGGTTGTCGGCCTTCTTGATAATATCATTCCTCCCGATGACCCGACCTACGACATCTACACCAAACTCGGTTGGCGGCGTATCGAAGAGCTGATCGGCGATCCTGTTCTCGACGGAGAGGGACACTACATGGTTTTCGTCCCGGCTTCGATCAAGGCCCCTGATCTAAGGGGAAAACTTATCAAGCTCCTCTTCAAGGTGAAAAAAAAGAGACCCATCATCGACATGCATGATAACGAAGCCATGGTCAAGCGGGCGATTATGGAATTTCGTTCCGTCTATAAGACCCTGGAGCATCTTTTTGAAATAGAAATCTCCACCAGCACTTCAACTCCTTTTATGCAATTTATGTTCACCAAATTCGTGACGAAAGTGCTTGGGTTCCGAAGACGCATCGCTTCCCTTCTCGGTTATACGGGTGGAGAGTCACTGGATCAGATCTTCCTCTCAAACCAAATCAAGAACCTGCCCATCCAGCCTTATTCCCTGTGGTGGGCGAAAGAGGAAAAGACCGAGATATGGGGAGAAACAGAAATCGTTCGCCATCTCCCCCAGGAGCTGAAAAAGAACCCCACGCTTTTTATCGAGGATCTTCCGCTCTACAAACGACCCTACCTATCCGGGTGGAACGCGAGGAAAGGAGACGGACGATCTCCCCGTATTAAGATTTCGGACCTTCTCGAATTGGGGTTCGATCCGACAAAGTTGAGGGAGTTTCAGCAGGGAGGAGTGGAGTATATCTTTGAAAGGACATCCCCCCGTTTTATTTCGTCCATTGAAAAGAAAATGAGATTTCTCCACAAAATTGCCGGATACGGTTCAAGGGTGAAGTTTCACCATGGAAGTATTCAGATCAATCCACCCCTGGTCATCCTTCAGGATAGAGGAAATGTTTACATCCTCCGCAAGAAGGTGGAGGGAATCCACTCAGAGGAGGGTCTGGATCAACTGAGAACCTCCCCTTTTTTGAAAGAGATGAATCGTGCGATGGGAATTGACCGGGCGGTGGTCACAATGATCAACGACATCAAAGAATGGATGCGGAAAATGTGTGCCCCGAGCGTTTATGAAGAGATTGAGGACCTCGCCTTCTTCGTCCCCTGGGACCTTCAAAAAGACATCCCAAAGCTGATGGTAGATGAAACGGGAATGTCCCTTCACAACGTATGGATTGCTTAAGGAAATCGGGCTTTCACAGATGGTATCCGGGAATCGATATTAACGCCTCTCGGAAGCTTGATCCTTAAGAATTTCATCCAATCTGTTCGTATGTAAAGGAGGCTGAAGCAATGGATAATCTGGTGAATATCCTGGATTCATTTCACCCTGGCTGGAGAGAAAGAAGATACGCGCATAGGTTTATTGCCATCCTCAAAGAGTTGGTCATTCCCACCTATTCCGTTCTGGAGACAAGGATAGAGAACCACCGGGCTATCTTCCCAAAGGAGTGGGGTGATATCGTGTCTGCCTTAAAAGAGGCCCATTTCTTTAAGCTCTTTGCACCCCCTGAATACGGTGGAGAAAAAGTATCTGAGCAGGAGATCTATTTTATGATGGAGCTATTCGGTTTCGCTTCTCCGGGCCTGGGTATCATTTTCGTGTCCCATGGACGCGCGATCGATATCCTGCTCGGCGGCACCGGACAACAGAAGGAAGAATATCTTCCCAGGATGGCAGAAGGGGATTTCGGAGCCATTGCGATCACGGAAGAAAAGGCAGGATCCGATGCGAGCGCCGTTGGCTTGAGGGCAGAAAGAAAGGGTCCTCATTATCTGTTTAATGGACAGAAGATTTTTATCTCGAACAGTGGCTTGGCTCGCTTCTATGCTATTCTGGCCAACACGAAGGGCAGATTGGGCCCCCGTTCCTTGAGCGTGTTTATTGTGGAGAGCAATCTACCAGGCTTCACGATTAAAGGACTGCCCAAAAAAGATGGCTTGAATGCCTTACCGACAGGACAGCTCATTTTCAAAGATTCCCCTGTCCCCGCTGAGAATCTTGTGGGAAACGAAGGGATGGGTTTGGTCTTGACCCTCGAAGCCATCGATAGAGGAAGAATTCATATTGCGGGCATCTGCTGCGGACTGGCTTATCGGATCTTTCGCGAACTTTATCAATATGCTCATCAGAGAAAACAATTTGATCATCCCTTAACCAGCAGCCAGGATATCAGCTTTCAGATCTCAGATATGTTTACTCGAATCAATGCCGCGAGGGGGCTGTGCCTTCATGCCCTGAAACAAGTGGGCACTTCCTATTACAGGATGAGCTCTTCTCAAGCAAAGCTATTCGCCTCCCAGGTCGTGATGGATGTGGCCGCCCGGGCGCAGGTGTTAATGGGCGGAAGAGGTTACTTCAGGAATGAGCTGATTAACCAGTTGAGTGCGGATGCTCGGGGAATGGAATATCTCGAGGGAACCTCCAACATTCAGAAGATGATCATCGGCCGGGAATTATTCAGAATGTACCATAAGGGAGAAATGGTCTGAACCTCCAACGGCCTTCAGGACCGCTCTTACACAACGGGAGGGTCGAAAAATATTCCCATGATTGTGGTGTCGGCATTCTTGCCCGCCGGCAGGCAGGTAGTGCCCTGAGGTATTGCCCCGACGCTTGACAGAAGTAAAGAAATCGAGTACTTTTCAGTCGGTCGTTAGTACCCAGAAACCGTAGCCTCAGCATTCGGGCTGCGAGTCACGCAGGCTAAAACCTGCGTCTACGATTTTGATTACAGATTCGGCGAGAGTCGGAAGGTTGATTTCAGATAGAAAAGACCTTATAATTCATCAGGTTTGTGGAAGGCGTGGTAATCATTGATTCGATGAGACCGATCAGTCATATTGTCACCGGGGGGTAAGAAAAGTGTTTATCACAATGCTCAAATCAAAGATCCACAGGGCAACTGTTACTGGAGCCAATGTTGATTATGAGGGGAGCATCACCGTAGACAAGGAACTGATGGGTGTTGCCAAACTCGTTGAATATGAGAAGGTAGATATTTACAATATCACCAATGGACAAAGATTTTCAACTTATGTCATCAAGGGCGAACAAGGGAAGGGTGAAGTTTGCTTAAACGGGGCTGCTGCAAAGCTTGTCTCAGTAGGAGACCTCATCATCATCTGCTCTTACTCTCATCATGATGAAAAGGAAGTTGGAAAGCACAAACCCGTGATTGTCCACGTTGATCAAAAGAATAAGATAAAAGAAATTAAGATAGTAGGCATGTTATCCAAAAACATGTCTTGAGACTCCTAAAAGTTCGTTGAGGACTCACCCTCCTAAAGATTTATTCCAGTTTATTGTCTGTGCTCGTAGAAGACTCCCTTGTGAAATATAAAAAGTGTCGATGAGAATGAAGCAGCAATTTAGATTGGTCACTCTTGACCTCGACGGGACGCTCACCCGGGAACCATCCATTTGGGAATATATTCATAAGCGACTGGGCAAATGGTACGGATTTGCAGAAGGTTATCAGAATCAGTTTTTGGCCGGGAAGATCACTTATGAAGAATTTTGTGAGCGCGATGCCCACGTCTGGAAGGGGATGAAAGTTGAGGCGCTGCTGGAAATCGTGAAGACGATTCCCTTTCACCCGGGCGTGGATGAGCTGATCCATTACCTCAAACAGAAAGGGTTGAAGCTTTCGTTGGTTTCTTCCGGGCTTTCTCTCCTCTCGGATTGGGTGCACCAGAAATACGGGTTTGATTACTCCGTTTCCAATGATCTTGTTCACGAAAATGGAATCTTGACTGGGAAGGTGAAGATTCAAGTCCATTATGACAAGAAAGCAGAGTGGGTGAGGAAGATTGTCAAGAAATTTGGAGTCAAACCTGAGGAAGTGATCGCTATCGGAGATAGCAAAGGGGATATGGATATGTTTCAGATGGTGGGGTTTTCAGTTGCATTCAATTCTTCCTGTTTCGACCTCAAGAAGATAGCTACTGTTTGTGTTCGGAGCCGGAATCTTGCCGATATCATACCGACGTTGCCTCTCTCCGTGTCACGCGGTCTCGCCGTCACCGTGTCTTAAGAGGTTAAATGAACTGGGAACTTAAATTCGTGAGGTGGGGAGATGGGCTGCGGAGCTCGCGCCCTCTTCATCATGTTTTACCATGGGTGACCCATCTCGGGAGTCATTTTGCAGTTATCCTTTTTGTTCTCCTTAACTGGATCACGACAAAACGGTTTAGAGTTCTTTTTGGCCTTCTCCTCCTTTATGCCATCCAGAGTTTCATCATCTACTTTCTTAAATTTACCGTGCGACGCCAGAGGCCTTTGTCACCCGAAGAAGTCAAAATTAAAGTCTCAAAAGGTCCGGGAGAAATACTCGACCCCAGTTTTCCAAGCGCACACACCACTTTTTCATTTATGATGGCAACCGTGCTGGCCCTCTATTTCCCTCGGTATCAGGCCATTTTCTTCATCTTCGCAGTTTTTATTGGATGGACGCGTGTCTATCTGGGGCTTCATTATCCTACCGATGTCATTGCAGGAGGTTTGTTGGGTTATGGGGTAACGAAATTATATCTGAAGATGCTCGCCCCCTAAGGGCTTTATGAGACCTCCCGAGACCGGCGGATAGCCGGCACCATGCCTTTTTCCCCGGTGGGGTTTTTTAAGAGGAAGAAACAGGAGGAGGACAACGGATAAAAACCGTTGACAGTCCTTTCGACTCTGGTAGAATGAGTGCAGAGGGTTGACTTTTCAGGAAGGTCTTATAAAATAGAATCTGCACCGGGCGCTTAGTTCAGGGGGAGAACGCCTGCTTCACACGCAGGAAGTCAGAGGTTCAAATCCTCTAGCGCCCACCAATTGTTTCAGGCACCTGCAACATGTGGGTTTTTGACTGTTTAGTGATTGTTTTCATTTTGTTTCCATGCACCAGGTTAACTGAGCATAATCCATTTAGAATCTCTGCTGTCTTCCTTGCATATTCCTCCCTAAGATGCGTATAACGTTCCGTCATTTCTTCTGATCTTCTGAGGCATGGGCAACATAGTTCTTGACCATCGTGGTGTCGGCTCCCTTTTTTCAGTGAGCAGGCTAATGCAGGTATGTCTCAGGGTATGGAAGACGATCCTCCATCTACGATCCTCACTTTGTTCTATTCCTGCGTTATCCAGGGCAGTTTGAAATGATCTTCTGACATCCTTGAAGGGTTTCCCATTCTTTCCAGGAAAAACATACTCTCTCCTGACTGGTAGGCTTTGTAGAAGGGCTTTCATGTCACTGTTCAGTACGATGTTTCGGGTCTTTCCCGTCTTGTGCTCTGTGAATCGAATGAGGGCATAACACCCAATAATCCTCTGCTTAAAAGCTATATCCTCACTTTCATATTTTAGGCGAGTTAAAGAAACAGCAAGTCTTGCAAGTTATTCTCCAAGGAGTTCTTTCGAGACATCTTATGGATTCGTCTCATCGGGGGGTCTCTCCGATTCCTTGTGTTTTCGTTCGAGGAGACGCCTCTCGATCTCCTTTGTCAATCCACGGCCCAGTTGCTCACCTAAGGCCTCCTTATCATAGTTGACGCTGGGCTTGTCCGTTGTGCCTTTAATTTTGAGCGGAATAATCATCCATCCCTCCTCATCCGCCAGGAATTTCAAGGCAGCAAGCCTTCCTTTCATTATTCCTGTAAGACTCGGCGAAAGCTTAACCTCTGTGCGCATATCCAGCCTCTTCTCAAAGTCAACCATTCCTCTTGAGCTGACCTTAAAAAGCGGGGAGCTGATCCAACCATCCATCAACGCGTTTTCATCCTTGATACTAAGATTGAACAATCCATCATCAAAGCTTGGATTTTTTAGAGAAGGCACTCCCGTCAGATTGGCAATGGCATCAAATATTTCAGATTCCTTGATAGCCCCCTTGCCAAGCTTCGCCACCCCTATTCCCTTTAACGTCTTTTGAATACCGGAGGTTTCTCCCGCAGCAAACTGAACGGTTCCGTTAAAAACTCCCTCTGCCGTGAAGGACCCTTCCGCCGAAAATTTAAGCCCGAGGGGATTGACCTTCATCACTCCTTTTGCAAATTGATAATGAATTCGAGCATCCTTGATCGAATAATCCTGGTATTTCGCTCTGTCTACCTTAATTTCACCCTCAGCCTTAAGTCTTTCCATCATGTCTCCGTCAGAGGCTTTTGGTGATTTAACTTCTCCTCCCTTCTCTTGAGCACGATTTTTTTTTGCTTTCTTTTCACCGCTCAAGCCTATCAGCCGCTGAAGGTCGAGCGTTTTGGCATGGACATCAGCGATGATCTCAGGCGCTGAACGATAATTTTTTGCCGTTGCTGAGATTTCGATATTATCCTTTCCGATCATTGCTTGAAGACTGGCCCGGATGGCATTTGCATCCATATCAACCTTGCCTGAACCCCTAACTTCCATATCCTTCAGCTTAGCTCTCAGCTCCTTAAAGGAGATGAGCCCGGAATCCACACGAGGGCTGCCGTCCTTTTTCAAACCTCCCGTGAACTCGGCATCGAACGCAGCGGAGATGT
Organism: Thermodesulfobacteriota bacterium; assembly: GCA_035625415.1. Lineage (GTDB taxonomy): Bacteria > Desulfobacterota > BSN033 > BSN033 > UBA1163 > UBA1163. The sequence goes on along the minus strand of DASPPQ010000149.1, from coordinate 731 downwards.
CGGGCAGCCTTTTCCCTTGGTCCACAAATGTCAAGCTGGCATTCCGAATGAATAGCCGGTCCGCAATGATGGAGACCGGAAGGGCCTGATGTTCTGACCCAGCGGGTCTATGGGGCCTCTCCGGCTCTTGGCTGCGCTTTTCCAGAATGTCGCTGAAGTTATACCCCCCTCCCTTCTCCTTACCGATAGAAATTGAGGGAGAGACAATCTCGATCCTGCTGATGACGACCTGTCTTTTCAGAAGCGGCAAAAGGCGATAGAAGAGGACGAATCTCCCGATCTTCAAAAAATCCTCCCTCCCATCTTTTTCTTTAACGCTCAATCCTTTTGCTACAACTCCTTTAAAGAAAGAAACATTGATTTTGTCCAACTGGACTTTCCTTCCAGTTATGGCCTCAGCCTTTGGGAGGATGATGGTTTTAAGCCGATCGCTGGAGAGATAACTTTTAACAAAAAGGCTGAGTCCAATGACCAGAAGAACCAGAACTCCCGCCACCCCAGCAGTCACCTTTAAAACTTTCTTCATAGTCACCCTCAGTGGAAGGCCCCAAAGTATCACTCCACCAGCTCTACAACCGATCGGTCTTTTTTGCCTTCCAATGACACTCTTGTTTGCTCCTTAACCCCCTCGCTAACCTCGCCACCCTTCTCGCCATTCTCTGTTTCTATGCCAGTATCGTTCGCGCTCCCATCTCGCCCAGTTCCTTAGCAAATACCCAAAGGGGATTCGA
>DASPPQ010000148.1:0-13858 GCA_035625415.1 Thermodesulfobacteriota bacterium | reverse complement strand
CGAATTTGGTGGAAACCACCGTTATCCTATTCTTAAGGGGCCCGAGAACGAATCGACTCAACCTGTCCCTCTTGCTGATCAGCGACCTCTTGGGAACGCAATCCCGAGCGCCTTTGTCGATGGAAACTACCTGTACGTTACATACGTCTTTGCGGGTCTGGGCGCCGACGGGCTGATTCGGGTAGCACAAGGGGAGCTCGGCGGGAACGACCCCATCAGTTTTTTTAAGTGGTACAAACCCGCAAATGGGCCTGGCGGATTCAGTGAGCCTGGGATCGGGGGGCTGGACAGCGGCGTCTTACCCCCCGGTGGATGCACTGGGCGTCAGAATATGTCCCAGATTAGTTATAATGACGTACTCGGTGTGTACATGATGACCTTTGTGTGCGTCTCGGACAACCCATCGCAAGCCGCGTGGTTCTTTTCGACCGCGACCAGTCTTGACCATCAGAACTGGTCGCCTCCACAGATGATCGAGAATTCCCAATTCCCGGTGATCGCGGGGTGCGCCCCAGATGGTACCGGAAATGCGTTTGACGGATGGTATCCTTCGTTCATGTCACCCGGATTCGACGCGGGTGAAATCTCTCGTTCGGGGCGAGTCTTTTTCCAGAATGGATGTGACAGAGGGGAAAGAATCTTCGTGTCACGGAGGTTTACGATCACTGGTCCTCCGCCAAGACTGCCATAACCACTCTGGCGTGACCGATTTTACAGGAACATTCGAAGTTGCGTTCGGACGTGAAATCAAACTGAATGGAGTGGGTTGTTGGCTCCAGCCCACTCCATTCTCTTGGTTATGCATATTTCCATCCGTAATCGTTGATCCTCGGAGACATCACAGACTGTAGACTTGTAGGTGCAATCGCCACCGGAAGTAGAGTTCTGTATAGTGGCGTTCCAAACTTGACCTGATTACCCTCCTCTTCGATTCCTCTTTAGGGTCAGATATCTATAATCATGTCTTCTTATTCTCCATCTCTCCACGAACGGTAAATAGGGACCTGATCTTCCCTACAAGGAATCCCGCCATTTTCAGGGGTGGTTCTGTCGATTACGATCTGAAGTCAGTATAAGCGTCCGGATGAAACTTCTTCTGTATTAAGTAGGTGGGAAAATGATCCCACCGATTATCAATAGAAGTCATCTGGTTTTTAGCGAGGTGACCATGAACTCATGACCTACCGGAATATCTTCCGGCGGAATATTGGGGTCGCTTTTCCGAAGATTGCTTCCTGTAATCAAGTTTCACCCTGTACCCTTTTAAATACAAGATTGCAATCCGAAAGCAACAAAGAGGGGGAAATATTTTTCACACTTTTAAGGAAGAGATTCAGGACTTTTATGAAAAAGTCTTCCACTATTGTATTTCTTCAAAACCGGTGGTTTTGGGTCAATTCTGCAATCCTTTTTGAAATAGATTAGCGCAGAACTTGCCTCCTAACAAATGGATAGACTTGATGTCTCACTTTGGATGGAGTATAAATGCTTAATTTTTGGAAATGAAAACGGCATGAATAAAAAAGCGTAAATAGTACGTCAAAAAAAGAGAGGTAGCGAAAAATCCGAGGAATAAAAGAAAGAGGGTTTGGAGGAGAAGAAAGAGCAGAGGAAAAGGTAAGTTTCTTCAAAATATTGTGCTGCTTAAAGGGCTAACGCTATGAAACATCAAAGTGACAAAAAATCGTTATGAGTTTTCTAAATAAGATATATAGTTTAATGCTCACCCCATCTTGTAGAATAGCAAAATGGGAGCATTTTATTTAGTGGTGGAAGGAGATAGTTAATGCGACGAACTCTTGTAATCGTGATCCTGGTAGTTATCGGGCTGGCTGTGATCGGTGGCGCCGGCATGTGGTGGTTGCGGTCCAAACGGGACAAAAACCCGACGTTCCACATGGTGCCAGTGAAACGGGGTGATCTGGTGGCCACGATCAGCGCGACGGGCACGCTGGAACCGGAGGCAGCCGTGGACATAGGCGCTCAGGTTGCCGGGGTGATTATCGCCTTCGGCAAGGACAAACGTGGGAAGGACATTGATTGGGGTTCGGTTGTAGAGGAGGGCACGGTTCTGGCGAAAATTGACGATTCACTTTACGCCGCTACTGTAGAAACTGCCAAGGCCCAATTGCAGCAAGCCATAGCCAACAAGGCCAGCGCCGATGCCAATGTGCTCCAAATGAAAGCCAAGCTGCTCCAAGCCCGGCAGGACTGGGGTCGGGCGCAGAAGCTCGGTCCCTCCGACGCGTTGGCACAGAGCGCTTACGACCAGTACCAAGCCAATTACGAGGTTGCTAAGGCCAACCTGGCAGCAGCCGAAGCTACCGTGGAGCAAACGAGAGCTGCCGTGGAACAAGCGAAGGCCAGTCTCCACACTGCGCAGATCAATCTGGCTTACTGTACCATCAAGTCTCCTGTCAAAGGTGTGATTATTGACCGGCGAGTTAACATTGGCCAGACCGTCGTGTCCAGCCTGAGTGCACCGAGCCTCTTTCTCATTGCAAGAGATCTCAAGCGCATTCAGGCGTGGGTATCAGTCAACGAAGCTGACATTGGCAGCATTTTTATAGGCCAGCCGGTAACCTTCACGGCGGACGCATATCCCGGTCGGGTATTCCAAGGGCAAGTAGGCCAGGTTCGGCTCAACGCGGCGATGACACAGAACGTCGTTACTTACACCGTCAGGGTCGACACCAACAACGATGACGGCAAACTATTGCCCTACCTGACAACCAACGCGCATTTCACGCTGGGACGGCGGCAAGGGGTGTTGCTGGTTCCGAATGCAGCGTTGCACTGGTCACCGAAGCCCAATCAGATCGCGCCGAAATCTGGCCAGACGTCCCGCGCTCCGGCCAACTCTTCAAGCCGAGGTAGTGGCGGTGAGGCTGGCACCGTCGGTGCGCCAAGAGTGCGCGGAACCCTCTGGGTCGAGCAAGGCGAGTTTGTTCGGCCTGTTCACGTGAACGTGGGGTTGACGGATGGGACATTGACAGAGGTCGAAAGCAAGGATTTGAGTGATTTGAGTGAAGGGATGCGGGTGGTTGTCGGTGAAGCAACGCGGGAAGCCGCAGCCAGCCCGACCGCTGAGCGAAGCCCATTTACCCCCCAAATTGGGCGCGGGCCGCGGCAAGGCCAGGGCAGCTCGGGCGGTCCCAGTGGTGGACGCTGAAATTGGCGAAGGAGTGACCCAACCATGGATTTGATCGAACTACGAGACATTCGCAAGACCTACCATCTCGGCGAGGTGGACCTGCCCGTGCTCAAAGGCGTGTCGTCATACTAACTTTCAATTGGAAATCTACACCCCTTAAAGTTCACCAATTTCCACTCTTTGTAGGTACACTTCGCAACCCTCTTTTCGCCTCTTTCTTCCTTGTAATCGAGTTTTAAGCTCTTCACTTTTAAATACAATATTTCAAATCGAAATTAATTAAAAAGCGCCGGAGAATTTTCTTGCAGATGAGAAAGAACTTAGAACTTTTTCGTCCATAGCGGCTGATGATTGCTTTTAAACAATTATTTTGTGAGACGAAAAAGGTCACTTTTTCTTTCTTTTGTAAAGTTTCAACTTTCAAGTAAACCTTTAAGAATCAAATAGTTCAGACATTCAATGTCTTTTGGCACTAATATTGCTGGTTTATATAAATGGAAAAATTTCGGCGGGAGACCCTCGATAGAACCAGACCATTAGTAAGCCCTCCCTAACTACAGTCTTAGCAGGTATAGGTGAACCGATGAATTATTTTCGCAGGTTTTTGATCCTGCTCCCAGTCCTCTTCTTTTTTTCACTTTCCTCATGCGGATGGGTCGCCTCCTTACGAAATAGTTAAAAAAAATGGATATGAAGGCTTCATCTAACAGCAAAGAAAGACGAAAGCATCCAAGAACCCTGGTCCGTTTGCCTCTTCACTTCCAGGCTAATGAAAACAGAGAAAATTACTCTGGGTCGACCGTTGACGCAAGTGAATCCGGCCTTCTGATAGAAACTTTAAAGGAGATGCCTGTTGGCATAACAATAGATATTGAAATCTTGTTTCCGAAAAGGTTTCACTTACCAAATTTCAAGGCAGAAGCAGAGATCATTTGGAAAGATATGCGTAATCACGGGGACTGGGAAGGGTATCAATATGGGCTCCAGTTTATTCGAGTCTCAAAAGAAGATTATTTGAAACTAAGGCGAATTCTTAGCAACGCCTTCTGTCTGAACGAAATAGATCTCATCGAAAGACGTGGCCACCCTTTAGGATTGGTTTCGAAACAGAATCAGACCATCAAAATGAGTTCTTACAAGGTTCTTATCGTCGATGACGAAGAAATAGTAAGAAATTTTCTTTGTTCTTTGTTACCCAGATACGGGCATCGTTGTGAGGTGGCGAAAAGCGGTATCGAAGCTCTGGAAAGAATCAAAAATGATTCTTTTGATGCGGCAATAATCGATATTGTCATGCCTCATATGGATGGGGTTACCCTTGCCGAGGAGTTATTGAAGTTATACTCTAATTTTCCAATTATGCTTATGACTGGACATGCTCAGGAGCATTCTGCTGAGTCGGCGATGGCTGCAGGAGCTCGGGAATTCATAAGAAAACCATTCTCCGTCGAGGAATTCATCATGCGGTTTGATAAAATGATGCGTGACCATAAGGAGGAAAAGGCGTTGCTCGCTCTTTCTTTGACAGATGAGCTGACAGGTCTGTGTAACCGTCGAAGATTCTTCATTCTGACAGAGCAGTATCTAAAGGCAGCCCTTCGGACGAAGAAAAGGCCATTGCTTCTTTTCATCGATATGGATGATTTGAAGGGAATTAACGACCGCTATGGGCATAATGAAGGAGACCAGGTGTTAATAGATCTTGCCAATATCCTTAGAAAAACCTTCGGGGAGTCGGATATTATTGCCCGGATTGGAGGGGATGAATTTGTAGTGGTATTAGAATCCTCCGATGAGAACAGTGAGACACTGATAACTCGTTTGCATGAAAATGTGAAAGATTATAACGCCCAAAAGTCCCAACGCATACTATCGATTAGTTTGGGAACATCTCAATTTGATCCTGAATCTCCTATATCGATAGATGAACTCCTTTCTAAAGCAGATGGCTTAATGTATGGCCACAAAAGGAGAAGGTGGAGGGGACCAGAGCAACGAGGTGGCCGATTTAATACTAAAGTCAGTGAAGGGAGTTCTTGAAGGATGGAGAAAGATACGGATTGAATGATGGAAAGGTCTGATGGAGACCGAATGAAAGGATCACTTAGCGATAGAGAGAGAAGAAGTCATCCTCGATTCGTTATTGACTTGCCTCTTGAATATCGGAAAACACACGACTCCTGTTTACGGGGAGGGACTGTAGTCAATGTAAGCGAAGGGGGTCTTCTTATCGAAACAGTCAGAGACATTTCTGTTGGTACGGAATTAAATGTCACTATTCTGTTCGCAAATGGGTTTGAATTAGCCACCTTCAAGGTGATGGCTAAGATCGTACGGAAGGAGCCCTATCGAAAAGAAGATTGGAGAGGAAATCAGTATTGGGATGGATACCAGTATGGATTAGAGTTCATTCAGGTTTTAGAAGAAGATAGGTGGAAACTGAACTGGCTTCTCGGAGAGCGATTCGAGTTGGAAGAGGTTTTCCCAAGGCTATGTTGTCAACCTTAGGGATTTAGAAAAAGATGGAAATGGCGAAGTGTTGGTTGGGTCAAGTTTGCGCTACGATCCTTAGCAAAAAGGCTTTTTTTATCTTTCCGGCAGATCCCAAGAGCAACAACATCAGGGTATAGGTGGTTTCCTCTTTTGTAGAAAAATTCCGCTATCTGTAATCCCAGTTAGGTGTTCATCCATAATCCATTCCTTGATAGGTCTCGGATTTAATAAAGACCCATTTTGGATTATCAAAGAACGAAGGTGGGGTGAGGAAAATGATTCCACCTTACCGCATCACACCCTTCCAACGAATCTTGCAAAAGCGGCTCTGAACGAATCTTATAAAAGAACCGGAGAATACTAACTGGATAGCTAGCTGTTCAATGAAATAAGCATGAGTGACAGAAAGATCACTGTGCTGGGGGCTGAGCAGGGGTAAATGGAGGAGAGCTGAAAGGAGGGAGGTCCTTTCTGCTCGTCTCTATCTAATGACTGTGAGAAATTTATTAAGTTGGTGAGTTCATGTCATTTTTGATAGGAATGAGGTTGGTTGTTTCACCTACTCTTCAATACAAGGTGCCTTTAAAAAAGACGGAGGCGCTACTCAAGTTGCTGAACGTTCACCTGACAAAAAAGAGATGAGGATTATAAAGAAGAGTTGAGTTATCAGGGTCATCTTGTCTCCCTGACTCTTTGACGTTCTATCTTTTTTGATGATCTCTTATGGATTCTTTTTATCCCGAATATGGCTTTATCCCTTCTCTAATTTTTCGCTTACAACCCGTTTAAATGCTTCAACCACTTCAGGATCGAATTGCTTGCTTGTTTTGGCCACGATCTCTTGAGATGCCTCCCAGGGCTGCATGCCTTTGCGGTAAGGACGGTCGGTTGTCATCGCATCATAAGCATCCGCTACAGCGATCACTCGAGCTCCCAAGGGTATCTTATCCGTGCCCACATTATTCTCAAGCGTGTCCGCAAAATACTTGTGGTGAGCGACCACAATGGGCACAACCTCTTTAAGCACTGACCCTACGGCAGAAAGGATATAGGCGCCTTTGGCGGTGTGCTGATCCATCAGCTCTTTTTCCTCCGTGCTCAATTCGGCGGCTTTGCTTAGGATCTCGCTGCTGATCTCGATCATTCCAATGTCATGCAGTAAACCGGAGACACGGATGTTTTCAACCTCTGACCGGGGGAGGCTCATAGCGATCGCAATTTCTGTCGCCAATTCCGAGACCCGTATGGAATGACCCTTTGTGTAGCGGTCCGTTGATTCGAGGTACTTCGAAAGGATTTCTAAAACGCCAATATACGCATTTTTCAACTCTTTGATCCGCTGTTCGTTTTTTTCGTACAAAGTCCCAACCGCGAAACTTGCCAAGATGAGAAACCCACCCCATGAGCAGAGTTGTGCCACTCCTGTTAGTATTTCGTTCCCAATAAGAAAACGGTTGGGAAGGAGCAAGACGCAGATCAGCACTGCAAGAATGGAGAAGACGGCAGAAAGGACACCCATCCGGCGGCCAAGAAAATACCCCGCCGTAAGCACAGGAAGATAATAAAAGTTTAGGATGATAAACTTTTCTTCAACGATGTATGTACCGACGAAGGCAACTATAAGGATGACAGCAACCAATATCTTTTCAAAATGTCGTAGAATGAATTGTTTGAATTGTTCCATCAATTTCTCCGGCGCTTGTTGTTAGCCTTACACCACACTTGGTGCATATTAATCAGCTGCTCTTTAGGAGACATAACGTTTTATTGGGGGGTTTACCCTCATCCACCCCCCGAAGGTGTTTTTGAAAGGAGGGAGGTAACGCCGGCTGTAGAAGTGCTCATCTTCTTCTCTTTCATCCAAGCTCTCCTTATCGAACAGGCGAGCCTAAATTTCCCATATAGATGCGAGTTTGATTCGTTCTTTCTGGATTTTAGCGGTGTTAACTGCATTTTACGTACCAACGCAAAGCCAGAAGCGTTCAAAATTTCTAAGTATTTAATTTGTTTAATTTCTTGTTTATATTGTGGCGAGGGTTGAAGTCAGCTCTCATTGTATTTCAGAACACAATTTGTTCAAAATTGGAAGAGAATCCATAAGTTGGAGACCTTGGCGATTTCAGGGTTATCCATAGCACGCCACTAAACTCTTTCACTCAACCCCATCCATCCTACCCAAGGCATCAAGTCGAGTCATCAGAGTCATCTCCGGTCCCTTAACCCTTTAGCTTTCTATCTGAGTGGGAAACGGTCTGGCTTTTCAGAGGAATATGGAGTACTGGTATTTGTATTGATCACCAGCTTACCACGTAAAATACCTGTATGATTTAAACAGGTTTAATCAAGAAACTGATGCAAACATTGTCGCGAGCCTGACAGAATTGGAAGAAAGATTGAATAATTTCTGAAATGAGACGTCTAAATAATTGGACATAAAAATAATAAGGTTATTCGAGGCTTAGAGGGAGGTAAGACCATGAAAACTTTCTTGATTGTTTTCCTGGTTTTGGTAATGATCGTTTCTTTTAACACAGTTGTCTTTGCTCGTGCACATGGCGGTGGCCACGGTAGAGGTGGACACAGTTATGGTGGTGGGCATGGCTATGGTGGCCACTGGGGATATGGATATCGAGGGTATGGCGGTCATCATGCGTACGGTCCTTATTTTCGCTCATATCCCTATGGGTATTGGTATCCATATTATTATCGATATTGGGGAGGCTGCTGGGTGGCGGGACATTGGGAATATGGTTATTGGGTTCCCGGTCATTATGTGCCTTGCTATTAAAAAATATGGAACGTTATGGGACTTAAGATTTAAAGGATCATAGAACTCCAGCAGAATTTGGAAAGAGAGGTGGGTAGTTGTCTCTCTTAAACGGAGGAAAGTATCATGAATAGAATTTTAGTTAGAATCTTAACATTTGCGATTCTGTTAATGATTGCAACAAGCTTGGTGGGATGCCCGCCTCCTTGGTGGCGTGGTGGTCGTTATCACCACTATCGTTACGATGGGTTTACCACAAGCATAAAGTGAGCTGAATAGCTTGCAGTCGGACACGAAACCACGGCGGAGAATTATCGGCAAAACCTTGCTTACGGCCTGATAACCTCTCGTCTACAGATTTCAGTTCTCTCGATGTCCACACCTTCTTCCCATCAGTTGCCCCAGCCTGTCCAACCTCTGGTCTATGGCTAAGAACCTGCTCTCGATGCTCCTGAGGAAGTTCGCTATCAACTCACCCCTATGCCGAGGACTCCTTCCTGAAAGTGTGATTGTTCAAATTCGTGCCGCCATACCATCTTTCAAGTCGTAATCAATAATTCTTGTTGACTTTTTTAATTGGAATTAGTACGTTCATATCGAATCACATCGTTTTTTAAAGCCAACTATCAACTTAATCTCTAACCTTTTGGAGAGAATCATGAAGGGGGGATTCCAGAAGGTGCCAATATGAAGGCTCCAAGGGGATTTATCGTATCCTTTGGAGCCTTCCTGTTTTCATCTATAAAAAAATCAAAAAGGAGGTAAGATATGAAAACATTCGTCTTATTGGCAGTAAGCATTGTATCGGTGAGTATTTTGTTTTGTCCTATGGCGATCGCTGCCCCTCCTATGCCAGATGACCTTCAAATCGTCCAACCAGACCCCTCGTTGCCAAAAGAGCTATCAGTCTTTTTTGGTAAATGGGAGGGGTCTGCTGAGCGCTATGACTGGTTCGTAATAGTGGGGAAAATCGACGAGGAAAAGGCGAGGCTTTACGTTTGGCGAAATACTGATTTCCCCCCCGGGGGGGCGTGCGCTATGCCTCGAGGCTGGATCAGACCTGAAGCCCTTGTAACCAAACAGGGCGGGAAGTACAAGCTTTCGTTCAGAGATACCTGTGGTATATATGATCTCACGGTAAAAGGAAAATACTTAGATATTTATAATCTTAGTAACATTTCAAGCCCTCAACTTAGACGGGTCCCTTAAGTAGTAAGAACGAACTACCGAGCAGGCATATAGAGGCAGGGTCAAGAAATGAGCTTGCCTTTCTTATTTATTTCATTCGGTAATCATTAACTCCAAGATCAAGTTACTACTGCAGAATAGTAGGTGCAATCGCCACCGGAAGCAGGGCTTCGTAGAGCTGTCTTCCAAACTTGACCTGATTTCCTTCCTCATTGATTCCTCTTTGGGTTTAGGTACCTACAATCATGTCTCCTTATCCTCCATCTCTCCACCAGCGGTAAATAGTGACCTGATCTCCCCAATGAGGAATATCGCCATTTTTAGGTGTGGCTCTGTGGATTATGGTTTGAAAATAATATTTCGATCTGAATAAAACTTATTCGGAATTGAGTAAATAGGAGAGTGATCCTACCGATTACCAACAGAAGTCATCTGGTTTTTAGAGACCTATCCATGAACTCATGACCTGCCTGAATATCTTTCTGTGGAATATTGGGGTCGTTTGTCCAACGATTGCTTCCCGAAATCATGATTCCCTAGATCTACCCTTCTATAGAGGTTTTCGCGAAGGGTAATCCTCAAAAAGATAATTTCATAAGCTCATTTCCATATTTACAAAATGGTTAGTTTGGGTAGCGTTAATTTGACAATTCTATGAAATTTTCTCTTCCCCAGATTGAGAAAAACCGTTAGAATTTCCTCTTGAGGTTCTACTTTCCTTGGGAAATTTTCTGTCCTTTAAAAAATACGGTCGTTTTACTCAGAAGAATATATAGTCTTTGAAATGGTTACTCTATTTTTGAAATCACTTTAGATATACTGGCAGCAACTTGGAAAGGATAAGGATGGAGAATCAGAAAAGATATTTTGATGAATGGAAGGAGAGTACCTCTGTTTCCACAAGAAGAAAGGAGCGTTGGTATGAAAAGATTCTTCTTTTCCATTTTAGTCTCAGCATGGATAACTGTTGTTACGGTCGGGTGTGCTCACTATCCTGTCAACCAGCCCTTGAAACAATTTGATCCTCAGAGCGGTTACAGAGGAAGAAACATGGGAAATCCGGGAAAGTCTGCCAATATGGTGTTGTTTCTTACCTTCTCTGGAGGAGGGACGAGGGCTGCCGCGTTATCCTACGGAGTGCTTGAAGAACTGAGAAAAACAGAGGTGACGATCGATGGGAAGAAGCGGCGCCTTCTCGATGAAGTGGATGGGATATCGGCTGTATCAGGAGGAAGTTTCACAGCGGGGTATTACGGTCTTTTTGGGGACCGCATTTTTGAAGACTTTGAAAGTAAGTTTTTGAAGAAAAATATCCAGGGAGCACTTTTCCTAAGGGTAATCAATCCTATCAACTGGCTCAAACTCTTTTCAGGTATGTTTGGCCGAAGCGATCTATCAGCTGAATATTATGACAAACACATATTCGAGGGAAAGACCTTCGGCGACATCGCCTCCCGAAAAGGGCCCATGATTATCATTAATGCCACAGACATGTCCTATGGGACGAGAGTAGAATTCATACAGGAGGCGTTCGATTTGATTTGCTCGGACGTTTCCAGTTTTCCCGTAGCGAGGGCTGCCGCAGCCTCCTCAGCCGTTCCCATGGTTTTAACTCCCATCACACTGCGAAATTATGCTGGGACGTGTGGCTATAAGATGCCTGAGGGGTTTAAGGAGATGCTGGAAAGTCGTGCACTTTCGGAGCGTCAGTTTTACCTGGTAAACAACGTCTCCGTCTATTTAGATTCCGAAAAGAAACCCTATATCCATCTTGTTGATGGAGGCGTAGCCGACAATCTCGGCCTGAGAGCCATTCTTGATCGAGTTCTGTTGCAAGGGAGCGTATGGGAATCGATCAAAGGGACTCCCAGGGAAAAAGTCCAAAAAGTCGTCTTAATGGTGGTGAATGCTGAAACAGAGCCCGATAAGAAGTGGGACAAAATTGAGAATATGCCGCCCTTTGGAGCCATGTTTTCAGCTTATTCCTCAATAGCGATCGAACGGTACAACGAGGAAACATTAGCTCTTTTGAAGGAGAGTGTTAAATCATGGGCAGACGAGATAAGAACTCAGAGGTGCAAGGGAGGAGCGATGTCTACCGCACCGGGTTCCTGCGGTGACATAAATTTTCACGTGATCGAGGTGAAGTTTGATGCGTTGAGAGATGAAAAGGAAAGGATGTATTTCAAAGGGTTCCCGACCTCTTTTAAATTGACTCCTGAGAAGGTGGATCAGTTACGTGAGGTCGCCCACCGGATCCTTGGTGAATCTAAGGAATACCAGAGGCTATTGCGCGATTTGAGGTAAGAGGCAAATTAATGGATTATTTTATTAGCTTCAAAATGTTTCGATGCGATTCTCATCTTTTGAATCGGGATGCATGATTTCTATCCGTAATCGTCGACTTTGAGAGTTGCCCTAGAGCGAGGACTTGTAGGTGCAATCTTGGATGGGCAAGGAGGTTTTTGACGGTCACCCCTGCGATCATCTCTCATGCCATCCTGCCCAATTCTTCTTTTGAGGCTTGGGATTATGAATAAATTCTTCATTCCCACCTTTGACCATTTAATTAGCCTAATGGGCTTATTCTTCAAAATCAGAATCCTCCCATTTTTCGATGAGCCTCTGCTGATTACGGGGTGAAGTCTTCGGAGGGAGCCTTTTGGAGAAGCGTCCCCGTAGAAGGAAAGGGAGCTAAGCCCAACTCTTTTCAAAAGAAATCTTCACTTTTTTGAGTATTCGGTGTTAATCCGTAGTGGGTCTGCCTGCCTATTTCTTAGGCAACCAAATGGCCCATTATGCAAGGTTGCTTCCTGAAATCACCAAGTCAAGAATTCCTGTTACTATACCAGATTTTGATTGATAATCGTTAAAAGATAATTTTCGCAATCTCATTTTTTGCATTGACGATAGAGACGAGATCGTGATAGGTTGAAAAATGAGTTATTGGAGTTATCACTCTGGTTGAAGGCGCACGAAAGAACCTATCCATTTTAGGCTCCGCGTGGATAGAGCCATTTCACTTGATCCCGTGAAGCAGAAGACAGACTTATAAAACTGAGAGACCATGGGTCACGTGACAAGCGTAATCTGAATACAGGAGGAATAAGATGAAAACGAAAGCTTTCAGGGTGTCATGTCTCGTTTTGTTAATCCTTGTTTGGAGCGTCTCGATTGCGTTAGCTGGGCCACAGGCCAAGATTGTGCGGGATAATTATGGAGTGCCACATATCTATGCGAACACTGTAGAGGGACTCTTTTTCGGCTATGGTTATGCAGCGGCTCAGGACCGTCTCTATGAAATGGAGATGTTCCGACGTACCTATTGGGGGCGACTCTCTGAGGTTTATGGGGAGAAACTCCTTGCCTTTGACGAGAGCAATCGCCGAGATAATTTGACCTTTCGCCAAATCAAGCAACAGATTGAAACCCTTAAACCTGAACTTCAGAGTGTGCTTGGGGCCTTTGCCGCCGGCATCAATTCTTACATCACCGAGGCGTTGAATGATAGAGCTAACAAGCTTCCAAAAGAGTTTCATCAATTTGGTTTCGATCCTGAACCATGGACTGGTGAGGATGTAGCAGCTGATTTTCTTTCTGTGATGGGGTTTTTCATGGACGTTTCTGGAGAGCTACTTAACGCCCAGATGCTAAATTACCTTACGGAGCGTTACGGCAATGAGAAGGCTAAAGCCATTTTTCAAGACTGGTGTTGGGGATTGGATGCTGAAAGTCCCACTACCATTACTACTGCCCACAAGTCTTCTCTGCAGAATAAAAAGTTCCAGACATTGACACAGGAAGATCCTTTAATGCGGTCCATTCTGAAGACTTCAGGGCAGGCAGAGGCTGCCCTGGCAAGAGAGCGTTTAGATCGCGATTGGATGATGGCAAAGGCATGGCCATATCTTATCGCACACAGCTATTGTCTGGTGTTATCCCCACAGAGATCAGCTAAGGGTAAGGCGATGTTAATGGGTGGACCACAATTCTCCTTTCAGTTGCCTTCGGCCCTTTACGAGGTTGGTCTCCATGGGGCTGGGATTGAATCTGTAGGATCTACTCTAACTGGGTATCCTTTTATCATGTTTGGCCACAACCAACGGGCTGCTTTTTCATCCACTGCTGGGATGGATAATATTGAGGATATCTTCGCGGAGAAGCTCAATCCTGCTAACCCACGTCAGTATTGGTTCAAGGGTGCTTGGCGAGACATGGAAGCAAGGACAGAAACCTTTCGCGTCAAGGACAAAACC
>DASPPQ010000147.1:0-3859 GCA_035625415.1 Thermodesulfobacteriota bacterium | reverse complement strand
TTGGTTTCGATAGAATATTTCAAATCAAAATCAACAGGCCTTCAAATTGAAAGTGTTCTAACCTCTCCCACCTCCATCACACGTAAAATGTTCTTTGTTGAACCTATAATTTCTTTTTCGAGATCCTTTTGAGATTGAATTCCGAGAAGCAGCAAGCATTTCGCTTTTAAAAGGCCACAGCCGCCCGATAAGCGCCTGATAACCATTTCTACATCTAAGGGAAATACTTCCTTCAGATGGGTTAAAGCCCCACGGCACTCATCCCATGAAGAACGCTCTTTGATATCATATTCTCGCAATCGCATGAGGGATGCAAGATGATTGATCAATGCCGCCTCTCCTGACAAGACAAAAAGGGAGATACTCCGCATCCCATTCCGAACGACCTCTCGCTTCTGCTGATGCTCCAAATCAGAACAGGTCTTATAGTCCAAGCCGGAAAGATCCCTTAGATTTTTTAAAAGCATGATCTGATTCTCCTTCGATTGAAACCATTGAAAAGGGATACGTTGACGATATGGCCCCAATTGTTCTTTCTTATCTGTCAGCTTTCTCTTTGCCTCTGCTTCTTGTAATGTGTACTCGAATTTCGAATACAAACTTTTGGCCAGAAATGAAAATTCCATGATCTCTCTTTCTCGCTGAAAGTCTCGGTGGTAATACTGCCTATATTTTCCTTCGAGGAGTTGCGTGGTTGCGCTGATCTTTGTGAGTTGATCCTGAATTTTTTTATAGGTTTGGCGAATATTGATAATGATTTCCGCCGGAACATCCCTCTCCGAGGTAATGGTTAAGCATAACTCCTGAAATTGCTCCATCACCTCCCTAAGGTCAAAACGGTTAGCCTCCACGATTCGTTCTAAACCTGCCGCAATTCCTTGAAAACTTCCTCGCTCCATGGTTCACCTCCAAATTGGCTTGCCCAGGTCCACCTGTCCTCGATACGGAGATGGGAAGCGAGGCCTGAGAGACAGGTGCACTTAGTACACTGGCCTTTAATCGGTTTTTACCCGCGCGCCGGAATAGGTTCCGGTACAATACCTCAATTTTTCCCGAATAAGGTCTTGGATGATTTCTTTCAAGAAACTTGGAAAAACTCCATTCCGAAAAAACCGAACCAATTATACGGCGAGAGGTGTAATTATCTCGTTGGTAAGTAGACGGTTGGTATCGTCCCACTCCATTGCCAGAAAATAGAGCTGTCAGCATCCGTAGTGGGCGTTAAGGAAAGGGTTTGACCATCTAATACTGCATCAATATTAGCCAAGGTTATTTTATTGGACCAAGACTCTAAAGACGATGCAATAGATATACCATCTTACACCAAGTATCTTTCAAGCAAATGGATTAAATCGACCCTTGTTCAAGTAAAATAGATCTAAGTATTTGTTGTCAAACACACTGTATTAAAGAACAAGCTAAGTATGACATTTTACTGCCATATACAATTTTGAACGGTGCTACATTTTTTGCCTTCAATGGTGAGCACAGCCAGCCTTTTAATTAACTTGCAGATAAGTAAAGAATTGGGTTTTAATTGATTGCCAAAGGATAAAATGGCCCTGCTTCTTTGTGCATATTTCAACCCATAATACTTAACTTCCGTGATTACCCCATATTGAAGAGTAGTAGGTGGAAGCCTCACCGAGGTGAGCAGTTGATGAGTATGCCTTCGTTTGCAATGGAATTATTCAAGGAAACGGAGCCGTCAGGTAGAATGAGTGGTCGTTTCGCTTAATCGCTTCTTCAAATCTTCGGGAACGGAGTTGTTTGCCGCTTCGAGGATCACCTTAGGCATACCACCGAAGACCTGGTAGGCATGGTTGAGAACCCGATCATCCCAAATGACATTGATGTCATTCTTGGTTAGCTTTTCGGAAGCGAGAGTCGGCCCCAATCCACCCAATTTGTTGACTATATAGTGATTGCCTATCCTGGCTACCCACTGACTGTTATCTTTGAACCGTTCCTGTCCCGATATGGGAATGTTGCGTCTGTTTTCTGACAGCCAAGCCAGCGACACCATGTCGTGGGCCACCACCAACTCCGAAGCAATTACCAGGCCATTTTCCGGCTGGAAGACGTGACCATCGTCTGGGCCAAAAGTAGTGAGTATCTTATCTGCTGCAGAAAGTACAAACCGCTGCTTCTTGCGTAAGGTTTCAACGGTATTGCCCTCGGCCGTCTTCTCCTGCAGGGTGGATGCATCCCGATGGTATTCGAGACGTGTGTCAGTGCGCCAATAACCTACGGCTGCCTTCAGGCCCAATGTACTTCCTGCCAGCACATGACGGCCGCAACGAGGCATAAGAATGATATGCTCTACCTCTTTAAGTACATTAGGCATCATCAGGGCACGCTTCCAGTAGCGGCCGGCTGGCGCATCTTCGTAAAAGGCGTCCCATCCGGCTTCTTCAAAGAAATGAATTTCCCCACCAGCTGCCTGGACAGCCAGCGCCATGCCAGAAGCCTCCATCAAACGGCGGGAACTGCCGGTAAGTCCCTTGGGCGAGAGTTTTACGTGCTCGATACCGGACATGTCTCCAACAATTACCCTACGCGCTCCCTTTTGCTTGAGGAGTTCGACCATAGCTCCGATGGCGATCGGGCTGGTCGTGGCCGGATAGGGGTTACCCGAATTAAGGGCCGGCTTGATGAATACAGAATCGCCTTTGGACAGCCAGGAGAAATCAGTGGTTGCTTCGGCTACAGCTCGAACCGCCAACTTCAAAACGTGTTCCGAAGCCCCTCGGCCCACCCCTGCCAGAAAGACCCGGATTGGCCTGCCTGATGCAAGCAGCTTGCCTCCGCCTGGAGCCTGAGATGGATCCACACTACCTTCCCACGAATAAATAGCCATCGCTGATACTCCCGCTATCGCTTTCAGAAATGTTCTTCGTTCCATAGACCTCCGCCACTCATAAAAAAAGGTTTGTTTTCTGATGTGAAAATTTAAAATTCCCACCCCAGGCGAATCGGGCAAACAGAACAATAGCCGCTGAGGTGGCGGTAAGAGGTCCTTGAGAAGCTCGGGTACTCTGATACATAAGTAAAATTTCTACGTTAATTATTATAACACAATCGAGGCGGATAGTTTTTCTCGGATGCCTAGTCTCCGTCCTTATGACTCATGGAAGATAGGTTGATGAAGCAGATCCATTGAAAATAGTGACCTTACAATAACACTTTCTCTTTAAAATCATCAATTCAATTCTCGTGATAGCGGCGTCCTGAGGGGCATTACGGATCATCGTGATATCGATTATCGGGAGAAACAAACAACTTTTAGTCATCTTTGTTAGTTTAATAGGAGACAGTTTACCTTGCTCTCTAAGCCACCATATACCAAATTTGTGTGTATTCCTTCCTGTAATCTTGTTTTTTAAATTTCTAACCTACATGCGATATTTCAAATGGAAATCAACAAATAATGGGACAACTGTTTCATATCTTTGTGGAAGTAACAAAAGCCAAAAGTGGACGCCTTGTTCACAATAGTCCTAAATTAAAATAATAAGAACTAGAGAAACATTTTTAATAGTCCAAAATTTACAGCAATTTAGTGAATTGATAGTGTTTGATGCTATTTGGCAATAAAATTGCTTTCCTAATAAACAACTGTTATAAACATTAGGCATGAATGAGACCTTGACACCCATTGAACCTTCATTGTCGGACCTCATTCACCTGTCAGGTAAAATCAAAGAATATGAAGTTTGAGGATAGAGTCCATTGCCTCAATCCTTCAATGAACCTCGGCATAATTTCAGAGGAGATATTAGAAGATGATCTATAAAAATGCATTGTGCGTTTATCCTCATCAGCAAGGGGCTCCAGAGAAAAAATATTGTCCTCCTCT
>DASPPQ010000146.1:0-12202 GCA_035625415.1 Thermodesulfobacteriota bacterium | reverse complement strand
CCGCCACCACCACCCAAACCGGCGCCGCCGCCACCGCCTGCACCGAAGCCAGCTCCGGTGTTCGAAAACATCTATTTCAATGAAAATAAGACGAATATCGATCCTATGGCTGCCAAGGCATTGGACCAAGATGGGGCGATGCTGAAGGAGAACCCGCATATCAAGGTGGAAATCGGAGGTCACACGGATTCATTGGGTTCGGAGAAGGCGAACCAGAAGATCTCTGAAAAGAGAGCCGAAAGCGTCAAGAAGTATCTCATGGATAAATTCAACATTCCTGGCGACCGGATGACTGTCAAGGGCTACGGGGGCAAAAAGCCCATCGCCGATAACGGCACCAAGGAGGGTCGAGCCAAGAATAGAAGAGTGGAAATAAGAATCCTTCCTTAATTAAATGCACCTGCAGATGGGCGTCGTGCCCTCTGACCGGTCGTGATATCGAAAGGTTTCTGGCAGATCGGGGGAGGTCCCCCAAGAAAGGGAAACAAAAAAGAGGCCCTTTGGAAAAGGGCCTCTTTTTTGTTCGAACACGGATCACGCCCGCTGCCTTTACCGGCAGGCCCTAAACCTAGCATGGTACAGGGCAGTCAGGGATACAATCATGTTATTTGGGTTCCACCATGATCTGTTTGGGTTGAATCTCTCGTCTTCTGGGAAGAACGATCCGGAGCACCCCGTCTTTGTAAGAAGCCTTAATGGTCTCCTGGTCGATCGTTCTCGGGATGCTGAATGTCCGACGAAACGTCCCATAAGGTCTTTCAATCTGGATGTAATTTTCTTCAGTGGACTCCTTGACAAACTTTCTTTCCCCTTGAATGATCAGGGTACCTTCTTCCACTCTAATATCGATTTCACTTTGACTCACTTCGGGGAGGTCAATCTTCAAAACCACTTCGGTCCCTCTCTCCAAAATATCCACAGCCGGGGACCAGGCCCCCTGAGCCACATCTTCTTTCCAAATACGGGAAAGGGTTTCGTCAATGAGTCGGGTCATCCGGTCTTGCATTGTCATCAGGTCTCGGAAGGGTTCCCATTTTACGAGGGTCATACCCATCACCTCCTAAAGGACAAACCTTCTGTTTCCAATATACTCGAATTGAGTGGAGATTTCAAGTCCGGCAGGTGTAACAAACATCAAAAAAATCTTTCGAAAGCTTGGCCTGTTCCTTAAACTTCTCCAGCTGAAACCAGGGGGCAAAATAGTTCCCGCAGATTTTGCATTGCTTCATCTTCAATGTCCGCTTCCAACGGATGATCGTCCGCTCGTCCCCCTCTTCCTTCATCCGGATAACGTCCACAGGGCAGGCGATCACACAGGCACCGCAAGCGATACAGCTCATCGCCTCTCCCTGAAAAGGAGGGATCATCTCCCGCCGATCTCCACGAAAGGCGAACTGGATGGCATTGGCCCCCACGACTTCTTCGCAAACTCTGCCGCAAAGGCCACAAAGGATGCAGTCCTTGTCCTCTTGCTTGAATCGGACCCCATTCACCCCCATCTCCTTGGCCATCTCTTGAATGAGTTTGTCTCCCGGGCACATGGCCAGGATAAGTTCGATGATCATTCGGCGGGCTCGAAGAACTTTCTCCGTCTGTGTCAACACCTCAATGCCTTCCATCACGGGATAGGTACACGAGGTGGTCATCTTTGACCTTCCTGCCTTTACCACTTCCACAAGACAGAGACGGCACGCGCCGTACGGCCTCACCGATTCGTGAAAGCAAAGATGGGGAATATCAATGCCCGCGTCCGTCGCTACTTCCAAAACATTTCCGCCTTCTTTCCCCTCCACCGATTGACCGTCAATTGAAAAAGGGATCATAGATATCTCCTTGTAAATCCCAAATTTCAAATCACAAATCCCAAATAAATCCCAAGCTCCAATTTCAAATGGTCATAAAGAATTCCTGACGGCCACAAAAAAAACTTGTTTGAAATTTTAACTTTGGCCCATTGGAGCTTATTTGTTATTTGGTGCTTGGGATTTGGTGCTTAACCCGAAATCTTATTCAACTTCAATTGCCTTAAATTTACAGGCCTCAAAACACATCCCGCACCGAGTACATTTTTCGGTATCGATTCTAAACGGTTTTCCGGATTCCTTCTTGCTCTTCGCTTTACCTGTGATAGCCCCGGCCGGGCAAACCTTGATGCACTTGCCACACCTCTTGCAGACATCCGAAAGAATTCGGTACCGGAGCAGTGCCCGACAGACCTTCGCAGGACATCGCTTGTTGATGATATGCTCTTCGTATTCGTTCTGGAAGTACCGGAGCGTGGAGAGAACAGGATTGGGAGCCGTCGCTCCCAGCTGGCAGAGGGAGGCTTCTGCAGTAACCCATCCCAATTCCTTCAAAAGTTCGATGTGATCCGTCGTTCCCCTTCCCTCAGCAATCTCCATCAGGATCTCATGCATCCGCTTCGTCCCTTCCCGGCAGGAGGTACACTTCCCGCAGGATTCGCTCTTGAGAAAGTTCATGAAATATTTTGAGATGTCTACCATGCAAGTGGATTCATCCATGACAATCATTCCGCCGGAGCCCATCATCGAGCCCACCTCAGTCAGCTGATCGTAATCAACGGGCATATCGATCAGCGATTCGGGAATACATCCACCCGAAGGACCTCCGGTCTGAACCGCTTTGAACTTCTTCCCATCCGGAATTCCACCTCCGATATCATAAACGATCTCTCGCAGGCTGGCTCCCATAGGAACTTCGATCAGACCGGTATTCTTTACCTTCCCTACAATGGAGAAGACCTTTGTCCCTTTGCTCCCCTGGGTCCCGATCTTCGAATACCAGTCTGCCCCTCTCGAAATGATCATTGGGACATTATTCCAAGTTTCTACGTTGTTAAGGTTACTGGGTTTATCCCAGAGACCGCTTTCAGTGGTGTGAATATGTTTTGCCCTCGGTTCTCCAACCTTTCCCTCGATGGAAGCCATCAACGCTGTGGATTCTCCGCAGACAAAGGCCCCGCCTCCCCGGAAAAGATTGACTTTGAGCGAAAAACCCGATCCCATGATACGATCACCCAATAGGCCTGTCTCTTCGGCTTGACGGATGGCGACCTTGAGCTTTTGGATCGCCAGTGGATATTCATCCCTGACATAGATAAAACCTTCTTGCGCCCCGATCGCATAGGCCCCGATGATCATCCCCTCGATCACGCTGTGAGGATCGCCTTCTAGGATACTCCGGTCCATATAGGCCCCCGGGTCCCCTTCGTCCGCGTTGCAGAGGATGAATTTCCGATCCCCTTTTGCCTTCCGGCATGAAGCCCATTTATTGCCCGTCGGGAACCCGGCCCCTCCCCTCCCGCGGAGACCCGAACGTTTCACCTCTTCAATGATCTCTTCAGGTTTCATTTCGAAAAGGGCTCTATAGAGAGAGAAATACCCTCCCCTGGCAATATACTCCTCGATATGATCGGGATTGATGAAACCACAGTTCCTCAGCGCAATCTTCAACTGCTTGCCGTAAAAAGGGACCTGATGATAATGGGGAGTCCCGTTTATTCCTGCCGGGACGCTCCGGATGGAGTAATCTTTAACCGAACCCTCGAGGATCCGGTCCTCTTTTTCCATCTTGCAGAACAACAGATCCTCCACCACTTTGTTCTCCAACCATTTCTGAACCAGCTCGCCGCAGCGCTCGGCGGTCACCCCCTGATAGAAGACCCTGGGTTTCCCCGGCTCCAAAATGTCCACGACGGGCTCTCTCTGACAAAAGCCGATGCATCCTGTCTGCCCCAGAAAGATTGGTGCCTTCGCCTTCTCTATCTCTTTTTGAATGGCCTCGTAAACCTTACCGGCACCCGTGGAGAGACCGCAGGTCGCCATTCCCACAGAGATCTTCGTCCCACCGGGATAAAGAGACTTCGAACCTTCCTCTCTTACCTTCTCCAAATCGTTCTTCGTACGAATATTCATTTTCTCCTCAATCTCCCCCTCACCCTTCCCCCCCGGAAGCTGTGTGCTAATGGTAAAAACCTGTTCCACCCAGGACGGAGGAGACGGTGGGGTGGAAAAGTCTTAGAGCGACAATCTTTTAAATGTAGAATTCACACCTTCCATGTCCTTAAGATGACCCCCATTTTCCACAGGTACCGATTAGCCATTCCTAAAAGACCGTATTCTAAGACTTTGGAACCCGACGGTCCCTTCCGTCCACGCCACGATTATGCGGTGAGGGACAGAGTTATCTCTTTGTCAACTTCTATTTAAACTCCTTTAACAAGGCAGGCACCTTATCCTGTGAAAGACGGCCGTGGACGTCCCCGTCAATCACAGCCACGGGTCCCAGGCTGCAGCAACCGACGCAATGAACCGATTCCAACGTGAACCGCTTATCCTTGGTGGTCTCCCCCACAGAGATGCCCAGGTCTCTCTCCATTTTATCCAAAATTTTACCGCCTCCTCGAACATGGCAGGCCGTCCCGAGACACACGTCAATCTTGTGGCGGCCCCGGGGTTTCAGGCTTAAGGCGTTGTAGAATGTGGCGATACGAAAGACGTGTCCCAGTGGAATCTGCATCTTTTGAGAAACATATTCTAATGTTTCCTTGGGAAGATATTTTTCCTCAGCCTGTATATCCTGCAAGATGGCGAGGATCGCTGATTCCCTTGCTCCGTACTGTCGAACGATGCTGTCAATTTTTGAAGCTTCCATCTCAGAATCCCTCTCCTGCCTTGGCTCTTAATTGCTCGTATTCCTTATGAACTCGTTTTTCAATTTCCTCGATCATTTCATCCGTGAGGTGGCGAAATCTCCCTTGAAGCTTGATGTATTCCTTAATGGGCTTCAATTTCGGAAAATCGATACTCAAACGGTATTGCCCCCTCTCCACTTCATAAAGAGGAAAAATCCCTGTCTCCGCCGCCAACCGGCCCAGCCTGATCGAGAGTTCCGGGGCTGACCTCCACCCGGTGGGACAAACAGAAAGAATATGGACATAGGCAGGTCCTTCGATATCCGCGGCCTTCTTCACCTTCTGCACTAAGTCGATCGGGTAACTGGGGCAGGCCGTAGCCACATAAGGAATATTATGGGCCGCTGCAATGGCCGGCATGTTCTTCTTCCACGTGATCTGCCCCATTTGAACCCTTCCCACCGGAGAGGTTGTCGTGGAGGCGCCAAAAGGCGTTGCTGAAGACCGCTGGATACCGGTATTCATATAGGCCTCGTTGTCCGTACAAACGTACAGAAAGTTGTGACCCCTCTCCAGGGCCCCTGATAGCGCCTGAAGGCCGATGTCCGCTGTTCCTCCGTCTCCACCCATGGCGAGGGTGACTATTTTTTTACGAGGGATCCTCCCCTTTCGCATCAGCACCTTTAGTGCCGATTCAATCCCCGAGGCAACCGCCGCCGTATTCTCAAAGGCCACATGGAACCAGGGGACCCTCCATGCCGTGAAAGGCAGCGGCGAAGAGACAATCTCCATGCATCCTGTTGCATTGGCGATGATCACGTTTCGTCCCAATGCCTTGGCAACTAACCTCACTGCCAAAGCCTCAGCGCATCCCTGGCAAGATCGATGACCGGGTGCAAAATATTCTTTTTGAGTTAATGTCCGGACTGCAAAAACATTCAAGTTTTGAGTCATTCTCTCACCCCATAAATTTCGTAACCTTCCCTGTTTCCTTCTTCGATCTCGATCTCTGCCTTGTCGACCATCTTGACGAAGTCTGAAGGAGTGACATCTCGCCCCGAAATCCCCGCAACGAAATTATACACCGATGGTCTCTGGTCGTTCCCGTACAGGGCTGCCTTCACTTCCGATGCAACAGGTCCACACGCCCCGACCGACATGGCACGGTCAATCACCACAAGCTGTTTGGCATGGCAGGTCGCCTTTTTCAAATCATCGAAAGGAAAAGGTCTCCAGAGTCGAATCTTTACGAGACCAACAGATCTTCCGGCCTCTCGCATCTTATCCACCGCCACAGAGGCCGTCTCGCCGCAGCTTCCCATCGTGACCAGTAACGTATCGGCATCCTCGGCCTTGTAGGTCTCGACAGGATTATAATATCTGCCAGTCGTGTCCCCGAAGGCCTTCCAGGTTTCTATGATTTTAGGCATGGAAGATCGAAGCGCCTCTTCCTGGGCTTTCTTTGCTTCTGCAAAAATGCTGGGGAGGGCAAATGCACCCATGGTCACCGGATGATCGGGGTCCAATCGGTGAACCGGGTGATAAGGAGGAAGGAACTGATCGATCTTCTCCTGCTGGATCAGCTCAATGGGTTCGATCACATGACTCAGGATGAATCCGTCCATGTTAATGATGACAGGAAAGAGAACTTTCTTATCTTCGGCTAACCGATAGGACACAAACACGTGGTCATAGACCTCCTGGCCATTCTCCACAAAGAACTGAATCCACCCGCAATCCCGGATGGACATCGTATCGCTATGATCATTCCAAATGCTCAAGGGAGCCGAGAGCGTCCGATTCGAAAGGATCATGAGTATTGGCAATCTCAGGCCCGATGCAATATAGGTGATCTCACTCATCAGGGCCAACCCCTGGGAGCTCGTACAGGTGAACGTCCTCGCCCCGGTTGCTGCCGCCCCCACACAGACGCTCAATGCGGAGTGTTCAGATTCCACACAAAAGAACTCCGCATCCATCTCTCCATTCGCCACCAGTTCGGAAAGATGCTCCACAATATGCGTTTGCGGGGTAATCGGATAGGCTGAGATCACATCGACATTGGCCTGCTTGACCGCCTCGGCGGCGGCAATGGAAACTTCCATTCCAATCCTTTTCCCCATTTATTTTTCCTCCTCTTCCATCACCATAGTGATGGCTCCGGTGGGACACTCTTTTGCGCAGATGCCGCAACCCTTACAATAGAAAAGGTCCGCAATGAAATAATTTTCCTCGTTCAGGTTGTAGGCCATGTCCGGGCAGAAGATATAGCACAATCCACAATGGATACAGAGTTCTTTGTTCAAAACGGGTTTGAGAGTCTTCCAATCTCCTGTCCGATATTGGCTGGCATTGCCAGGTTCTAAAATAACATTGCCGACTGGCAGTTCCTTCCACGTCCATTCCGATTCAGGTTTCGTCATAACTTTATCCCTCTACTAAATTGATTAACGATAGCCTTTCTACCTTCCTTTACTAAAATCCCCCCCTCCCCCCTTTAGCAAGGGGGGCTGGGGGGATTAAGAAAATTATTGGATGAGGATGGTTTCCCGATAAGCTCTTTCAAAGGCAGAAATGTTCCGCTCGGCAATCCGGCCAAACCGCTCCCGTAACGGAGCCATAAAGGATTCTTTCTCAACCAGTTTCGAAGCCTTGACCAAAGACCCAAGCATCGTCGTATTCGTGATAGGCAGACCAAGAATCTCCCTGGCAATCTTCACTGCATCCACCACCCCGATTCGATTTCTTATCTTCAGATCCTCTTTTATTTTTTCAGGAGAATCATTGCTTGTGGTGACTAAAATACCATCCGGTTTCAAACCTGAACCCACGTTAACGATCTTCAAAAGGGAGGCGTCAAGGACAACCACAAGATCTGGCTCATAGATATTGGCTCTGATCTTAATGGGCTGATCGCTGATTCGACAAAAAGCCAGCACCGGGGCGCCCCTTCGCTCAGGGCCAAAACTTGGAAAGGCTTGGGCATATTTACCTTCTTCAATAGCCGCCAGGGCTAAGAGTTCCGCTGAAGTGACGGCGCCCTGTCCCCCTCTTCCATGAAATCGAATCTCAATCATCTGACTCTCCTCATTTTACTCAACAGGAAAATATAAAATATCCCATATAGGTTTTCAATAGCAAAAACCCAACAAAAATCAAATAGTTAATACCGGAAAGAGGTCCGAATTCTATATCCAAACACGAAGCCATAAAGATTCAGTTAGCATCAATAAACGCCTGTTGAATATCTGCAAAAATTCCTATAACTCTCTCCGACCTTCAAGCGCCTTCGACAGAGTCACTCCATCCGAATATTCAATCTCACTCCCCATGGGAATTCCATAGGCGATCCTCGTCACTTTGATGCCCAGAGATTTAATGAGATCCGTAAGATAAAGGGCAGTGGTTCCTCCCTCAACCGTCGGATTGGTAGCGAGAATCACCTCCAAAATCTTTTGCTTTTGAAGTCTTTCCAATAGTTCTTTAATCTTGAGATCGTCCGGCCCGATACCTTCTAAAGGGGAAATGGTACCGTGTAATACATGGTATCTTCCTTTAAAAACGCCCGTATTTTCGATGGCGATAAGGTCATTCGGTCCCTCGACGACACAAAGAACTTCTTTGGATCGCCGTTCGTCTTGACAGATTGCGCATGGATCCTCATCGGTGAGATTGAAACAGGATGAACAAAGTCGGATCTTTTCTTTCACATCCCAAATCGCTTTGGCAAGATCCTGGACCTCTGATGGATTGCTCCGCAGAATATGGAAAGCCAGTCTGGATGCGGTTTTTTTCCCAACTCCCGGGAGTCTCGTCAGGGCTTCAATGAGATGATCAATCGGTTTGGCATAGACAGACATATTTTTTCAAATCCGAATTTCTAAATCGAAGATCGCCGGAGGAAAAGGTTTCTCAAATCCGTAAGTCTTTAAAAGAGTCCAGGAATGCTTAGCCCGCCGGTGACCTTTTTCATCTCTTCTGCCATCATCTCCTGAGATTTTCGGATGGCCTCATTCACAGCCGCTGCAATTAAATCTTGTAACATTTCCACGTCATCTCGATTGACCACTTCCGGATCGATTCGAATGCTAAGAACCTCCTGCTTTCCATTCATCACGACGTTTACCATGCCTCCCCCGGAGCTGGCCTCCACCTTTTTCCCGGCCATCTCCTCCTGGAGTTGAGATATTTTGGAGTGGATCTCCTGAGCCTGTTTTAATATGTTTCCCAAACCTTTCGTCATGGGCTTCTCCTATTTCTCCTCTACAATCTTTCCGTTAAACAGCCGGAGGGCTTCTTGGATGATGGGGTCCTCTTCTCTTTCCTTTTCTAACCTCTTGTCCACCTCATTGTGGGTTGCTTCTTCATCGTTGAAGGCCACTCGTCCCTTTGGCCCGACCCCCTGGTTCAAAGGAGATACGATCACTTTAGTCTTTCTTTGAAGATATTCCTGACAGATTGATTCTAGCTGGCTCCGATTCTCCTTTTCCAACATTCTCTCATAGTGAAAAGAATCTTTTTCAAAACCGATCTCAATCTTCTCCTCGGCCAGATGAACAAGATTCCCCAAAGCTAAGAATGAACCCAATATCGGGTTTTTCGCTCTTGTAAAATCGACCAACCCCTTCCATGTCTCTTCCCAGATTTTTGAGGGAATGCTACTGAACGCCTCCTCCTTCTTCGACTGCTCTTTTTTTTCAAAGACCCTTCCCTCGTCGATTTTTTCTTGTCTCTTGGGCGGCGTCTCTTCTCGTTCCTTAGCTTTTCCCGTTTCCTCTGAACGGATATTCCTTCCGGAAGCGGACGAGGGTTTCTCCCCCCGCCTTTCCCGCGGCAGTTCCTTATTTTCTAAGGTCTCCAACTTCTTCAGCATTTCATCGATGGGAAGGACGGGCCGCAACGTGGCCATTCGAATCAATGTGATCTCCAGCATGGTCCGAGGGAAAATGGACTGAGCTATTTCCTGCTCTCCTTTCAAAAGAAGACTGAAGAGATAATTCAATTGATCGAATTGGAACCTCCCCGCCTGCTCTTTCAATAGCTCCAGTCCTTCTTCGGGCAATTCCATCAACCCTTCTGGATGTTGACTGACCTTGATGAGGATTAAATTACGAAGATATTGAAGAAGCTCCCGGCAGAAATGTTGGAGATCGTATCCAAAGTCATAGACATGCTCAATGACCTCCAGGCACCGCTCAACATCCCTGCGGGCAAGGGCTTCTATGGTATCGTTCAGAACTTTGTGATCGATGAGCCCAAGGACTTCAACGATATCTTCATCACGGATGGTCTTCCCTGCGTAGGCGATCACCTGGTCGAGGAGACTTTGAGCATCCCTCAGGCTCCCTTCCGATTCACGGGCGATAGAAAGGAGCCCTCTCTGACTGATCTGGATCTTTTCCTCTTCCACGATCCGTTTGAGGCTCCCGGTGACTTCCTTAAATGGAATTCTCTTGAAATCGTACCGCTGGCATCGTGACAGGATGGTGGCCGGGACTTTATGGGGTTCGGTGGTGGCGAAGATGAAGATGATGTGTGATGGAGGTTCTTCCAACGTCTTCAACAAGGCGTTGAAGGCCTCTCTGGTTAGCATGTGGACCTCGTCGATAATGTAAATCTTATACCGAGTCTTGGCCGGGGTATAACGGACATTCTCCCTTAACTCTCGAATCTCATCAATCCCGCGGTTGGAGGCTCCGTCGATCTCGATCACATCCATCGAAGTCCCGTGGGTGATTTCTTGGCAGTTCGTACATTGATCGCAGGGACTAATCTGGGGGCCTTTTTCACAGTTTAAGGCTTTTGCCAAGATGCGAGCCGTGGAGGTCTTGCCGACCCCTCTTGCTCCGGTAAATAAAAAGGCGTGGGCTACCCGTTTTTGTGAAATGGCGTTTTGTAAGGTCTTGGTGATATGCTGTTGTCCAACGACCTCCTCAAAGCGTTGCGGCCTCCACTTTCTCGCCAATACCAAATAGGACATCGCTCTCCAACTCACCCCTCACCCCGCCCTCACCCCTGAGGGGAGAGGGAAAGGGCGAGGGGAAAATAACTTGTTGATAGCCAGGCTCCCCTGCGGCACACAAAGGGGATTACTACCGCTGCTTCCTTCCGGACCTGACGGGGTTTGTAATCTTTTGTTGCGCAGGACCCGACTATCAACAAGATCTTATATTCCACCGCCCGTTCATAGACCCTATATGGCTGAGGGTTTCAATGAATTTCTGAGCCCTGAACTACGTCGAGTTCAGGGCCGTCATGGACCCTACGTGAAAAACATCTTTTTTAGCTTTCGACGTCCGGTTGTAGACTTATAAAATTTCTCTTTATGTCGAGCTTCACTCATTGTTTTGAATGACTCGAGATGGACTATCCTATACGGCCGATATGGAGTCGAGGATTTAACTCTCCCAGCATTATGCTCTGTCAAACGTTTATCAACATCATCCGTAACGCCAGTATAAGTGCGAGTTTTTGGTTCATTCAATAGAATATAAATGTAATACATATCCAGTATCGCTGGCGGATCCGCCATTCAAAATGACCAGATCTCCCCAAAGTTTGCTATGCAAAATTTGGCGGAGAGAGTGGGAGTCGAACCCACGATCCCGTTATGAGCGGGATACACGATTTCCAATCGTGCCCCTTCGGCCTCTCGGGCATCTCTCCATGATTTCACCTCCGTGAAATACTTTTAACAAAAACCTCTAACTATTTATGTATAAGTTATATGTGCAAAGTTCTCGGTTAAGAGTAAAATCTCTCTTGCTAATTTTCTGGCGGATCCGCCATTCAAAATGGCGAGATCTCGCCAAATTTTGCTATGCAAAATTTGGCGGAGAGGGTGGGATTCGAACCCACGTCTCCTTTCGGGAGAACCGCTTTTCGAGAGCGGCGCCTTAAACCACTCGGCAACCTCTCCAACTACCCTAAGCAAATTGAGACGATTTATTTGTTTATCAATCCTATATAACTCAAAACTGGCACGAACCTTAAAATGCTTCGTGCCAACTTCAACCTTAACCTTTGTGTTACCGCCTCCGTTCCTTGAAAAATGTTTTCAATACCTCGCCACACTCTTTCTCAAGAACACCTCGCTCAACTCTTACTTTATGATTTAAACCGTCATCGTTCAATAATCTAAATTTCGATTCCACTGCCCCAAATTTCGGTTCAAGCGATCCAAAGACCAATCGCCGTATCCTACCGTGAACCATTGCGGAAATGCACATCGGGCAAGGTTCAGCCGTCACATACATCACTGCTTCATTTAGGCGGTAGTTTCTTAAAATGTTTCCTCCTTTTCGGAGGACGAGAATCTCCGCATGGGCAGTAGGATCATTTAGTTCGATACATCGGTTGTGATCCCTTGCAAGCACTTGATCCCCCTTCAATAAAACGGCACCCACCGGTATTTCCCCTCCCCGGCCAGCCTTCTCCGCTTCTTCCAGTGCCATTTTCATACACTTTTCGTCAAACTCATTATCTTTCATCCTTGATCTCAAACAAATCATCGATGACTGGCGCCCTGAACTACGTTGAGTTCAGGGC
>DASPPQ010000145.1:0-2447 GCA_035625415.1 Thermodesulfobacteriota bacterium | reverse complement strand
TCTGACGGTTCATACCCTTCAACCCCGGAGAGACATCGATACGATCGAGGATCTGAAGACTCTTCGGTAGCTTGCCTACCGGCAATTAAAGCTCCCGTCCCAAAGGGCGGGACTTTCCGGCAAAGTGGTTCTTTCATATTGTGCCCCTTGACCCCGCCCTGAAGGGTGGGGTATGCGGGGAACGGACCGGCCGGCGGACTAAGTTCGGCCAACTTGTGCAATAAAAAGGCCTGCCCAAATCGGGCAGGCCTTCTGCTATTAACTCACGATTCCTAAAACACTTATAAGATTTTTGATAGAATCACATACACAACAAAGACTAAAAAGAAGAACCCAAAGAAGACGAAGTTGAGGATCAGGAGTGCCTCCCTCCATAATGATGGTCGAAACTCCTTAGCGAGGAACTTCCGATTCAACCTTATGGTCAGAACCGCTGAGAGGGACATCGTAAAGTTGGCAATATTGGCGCTGATAGCAAGGACGACGAGTGGAACCGCGATATTTATAAAGGAGCAACCCCAGACCATGAATAAAGCCAGGAAGAAATAATAGATCCGGCGAATGTCCAGCTTCGCCCATTTTCTGGCTCGCTCTGATGCAAACCATAACATATCTGTGCCCTGCCGAACTACAAGATCCACGTTGCTAATGGCTGTAGAATAGAGAATCCAGAATCCGAAGAAGAGGGCAAGGAACCAGCCAAAGTTACCGAGCTTTTGGATAAGACCGCTTGCAGAAGAGGCAGCGATTCCCCAGCTTGGAAGAGTCATCCCTCTCGGAAGCACCCCCACATAAAGAATGCCGGGAAGAAACATACCCGCCATGGCCCCAAACCAGAAAACGGCAAACTGGTCGATATCGACAAGTTTCCACCAGCCTTTCCAGTTGTTTAGGTTTGTTTCTGTGGGCATGGGAACCATTCCAGCAGGTGAGACGTGAACAACCTTACCGCCAATCGCAGCTGCGATATAGCCAATCTTCTGCCCCATACCGTAGCCCTTGTCTCTGTACCAATTCGTGATGGCGTTATTACCAAACCCACCGTAAGCAGAATAACCCACGAGTGCACCCAGAAGGAGCACATCAACACCTTTTGGGATGTACCCAAAACTGACAAATCCTGTAAGACCCTCAAGCCAGACCGAACCCGGAACAATGAATATATCAAGTATAAAAAGTCCGCCGAGCACGACAAACATCATGAGCCAATTAGCCCACTCGAGAGTCCGTTCGATCGTCCGCCCCATTGATACAAGGACGACGCAGGAGGCAAAGATAACATAAGTCCAAATGATGACCGTACCTTTATCCGGGCCTCCCGGGATCCTACCTAACTGAGCGGCAGCTAAGGCAGTCGCCGTACCCATGGCCCATCCTGGCAGGGCTCGCTCCAAGAATCCAATGATGGTGTAGAACCATCCCCAGAATGCCTTGCCAGGCCAAAGCCTCATATAACCGACTGTGATCGGCTCTCCAGTATAAAGTGTGTAACGAATCATCTCGAGGTTGAGAAACACCTGGAGTGTAGACGAGATCGTAGTGATCCAGAGAAGAGCAAGACCCCATTTTACAAAGAGGGACGGACCTACAAGCCATTCACCTCCACCGATGGTCCCGCCGAGAGCAATAACGGCCGGCCCGAGGATCCCGAAAAGCTTCCTTGGGGTCAGATCCCGCAAGGGCTCTGGCAAATCGCTCACGTCAAAGTTAGGTCCACAACCACCAGGAACCGTCTTTGCCTGTCTTTCTTCACTCATAACTTTCCCCCATTCTCTTCCCCATTAAATCCATATGGAGCAATTCACATCCCCTCGATGTTAAGGGCTGTGTACGAAACCGTATCCCCCGAGAAATAACTACCTCCTTTCCTACATTTGTCGAGATATTATTTGATTGTTTTACCAAAAGTCAACAAAAAATATGTCCAATTTTATTATTATGAGGAGCCTTTGACTTATAGAAAGGGAGACTAAGTCTAATGTCCTGTGGCGCGAGCCGGAAGTTCGCAATACGTTCGAGTTTGCGATTTTTAGTCCGACCTTCAAAATCCGAATCAAGAATCGGACTTCCATTTATGATTGGGGTCGTAGCATCGCATCCCGGTTCACCCCGATTCACTCGATATCGATCTTTTGCCGTCTCCATTGCCTCCCTTCCCTCCTTAATCCAAAGTTTCACCGAGTATCTCTCCCCTATTCCCAGAAAATTTTCTCAGGAGCGCCACTGTCTCCTTGAAAAAGGCGCGCTCGCGAGGGGAAAGATTGTGAAGCAGAATGCTTCCCGCTCTCCCATACACCTGAGCTTGTTTTTTCGCCCTCTCTTTTAAAGTCTTTTTGACTCTATCCGCTTGCCCTTTTGTCAAAAGGCTTAAATCCGAAACTCCAAGCGGCCGCTCCAGCAAAATCATCAGTTTTTGCTCCTGTCGGCTCCCCCCTATCTGCGACACG
>DASPPQ010000144.1:0-26196 GCA_035625415.1 Thermodesulfobacteriota bacterium | reverse complement strand
CCAACAAGGTGCATGTGTCAACCCTTCCCTATGAAACAAAGCGTCTGTGTCAGGACATTGGCGGGGGGATCGTCGAGACAGGTTGCTTCCCCTCCTATAAGGATTTCACTGATCCGTCCTATGGTCCCCTTGTCCAGAAGGCTGTCAAAGCGGGGATCGGTTACAGCGCAGAGACCCGAGCGCGGGCAGCCCGTCTAGTCGAGTGGCTCACCATCGGGGCAGGCGTTCCTGGATGCATGCATGGTGGCGGTTCTCCTGACGGAGCAAAATTAGTGGTTCGTTTGCGGACACCCATCGAGGAATTCGTCGACTATGCCAGAAATATCGCCGGTATTCGGGAACCAGTCACAGAACCGGATGGACGGTCATAGGGACGCAGTTGAAAAATAACACTTTACAGATATGGAAATGTGTAGAAGTCTCGGCGTCAGACTTAAGGGTACTTCTAATAATTACCAGTTTGTCAATCCCGCGCAGGCGACAGGCCAGTGTTGTTAGGGACTTCTGGATTCCTGCTTTCGCAGGAATGACATTTTTAGAGGTTGCCTTAAATATTGACACCGAACAACGCATCATTGGGGCTGGTATTCTTTCGGTCAACGGTTTAATCAACCCTTCGACTTTCCCAGGTCTAAAGCCCGGGGTTTGCTCAGGGTTGATACTGAGCCGCGCTTTTCACTCCACCCTGAAGGATGGAGTTTGGCGCCGTCGAAGTATCAAGACAAGAGGATGATTCCTTCTTTTTCGGCGGACCGATTCAGCCTGGTATCATAGCTTGAAAAATAGGTAGCCGAGCCGCTTTTGTTTTTCAGGTGGATGGCTGAGGCGAGATGGATGGAGTCAAAACCTCTAAGAAGGTACTTTTCAGCGATATCACCGGCAAACCTGATCAACCCATCCGTGATCTCTATCACGAAATAGCTTTCCCAGTCTCCGTTTAAGTCCTCTACGATTTTTCGAAGAACCCTTAGCGAGAATCCCTCGTCTTTCTGTTTCTTTGCGAAAGCCGCCCTCGCCTCTGCATAGGCTATTTTTGAAGTAGAAACGGTCGCTGCATCGCGGACAAACCCTTTTATTTTCTCAGAATCAATTTCCTCAACGTACAACTTAACTAGAGAGCTCGTATCGAGGTAAACGATCATCTTCTGTCTTCCAGAACAATGTCGGACACGGTTTGCCCCTCTATCTTAACAGGACGATGGCTTCCGGCTGGTTTTCCACCTTTCCATGATGCAAATCCTTCTTTCACAAGAGAAAGGAGTTTTGTGTCTTCCTCTCCCCTTTGCACTGGCAAAATGGTTGCAATGATTCGATCCCTTTCGGTAACGAGGATCTTCTCACCCTTTTTTACCTCACGAAGGTAAAAACTCAATCTGTTTTTCAGATCCCGAATGCCCGCTGTTTTCATAGCTACATTTTACTTTAAAGTAGCTACCTTGTCAAACATTTTTCCATTCACCTGTCTCCCCGGTTATCCACAAATATTGACAAATGAGTTGTCCCTGTTTATGGTGCAATGAGAAAGCACAACAAGAGAACGCTCTTCGTCAGACTTGGATATTGCTATCTGACGGAAAAAAAAGAATGCCTTGTCATTGTTCTCACTCGTCAAAAACACTTTTCCTACAGGCTCGTTGACGGAGAAAATATGAAATGTCCGCACTGCGATAATGACTTCTTGTTGACGTGGAACCGATATATCAAAGCCCCGATCGGCCGGATGTCCTGCCCTTCTTGCCATGCAAAGCTCGTGGTCACCCATCGTTGGTTCTATTGGCCACTCGTGATTCTGGGTTGTTGTATTCTGGGTATTCCTCTGGCCATATTGGGTGCGAACTATGGTCTCGCCGGCGCCCTGACGGGTTGGTTTGTCGGTGCGTTCGGCTTCGGAATCCCGTTTGATAGGTTTCTTGAGATTAGGTTCTCGGTGCTGAGAATGAGACAGGATGAGACGTCCAACAGGCCGACCGGAAGCGAGGTTTAATAGGCCGCGCCTCAGTCGCGATGTTATCAGTAGACGAGGCAAATGGAATACCTGACAGACATCATGAAACCAGAAGACTGGCAGCAAGTCCGGTCGATCTACCTCGAAGGTATCGCTACGGGCAATTCTACCTTTGAGGCAGATGTTCCTGCTTGGGAGAAGTGGGATTCTGCTCACCTACCCGAACACCGGTTAGTGGTCAGAGAAGGCAATAGTATTCTGGCATGGGCCGCACTCAGCCCAGTTTCCAGCCGCTGCGTTTACTCGGGTGTAGTGGAACTCAGTCTGTACGTGGCGACCGGGCATAGGGGTAGAGGCATAGGGTCAGCCCTGCTGAAGGCAATCATAAACTCAACCGAAAAGGCCGGGCTATGGACACTGCAAGGAGGCATCTTCCCTGAGAATACACCGAGCCTCCGCCTCGTGAAAAAGCATGGCTTCAAGGAGATCGGAAGACGTAAGAGGATAGGCAAGATGACCTACGGTGATCTTGCCGGAACTTGGCGAGACGTTATTTTGGTAGAACGCCGAAGCACTGTGACAGGCATAGATTGAAAAGACCTCATAACAAGGCGCTGAACCGGATCGCGAAAAAATCCAGCTCCCGGTGAGCCCTTTTGTTATGTGACTTTTCTATAAGGTGCAATCAGATGACAATGGAAGAGAGCTTTAAAGAAAGATACAGATCAGGGGATACTCCCTGGGACATCGGGCAGCCGGATTTCAATCTAATCGAGGTGGTGACCAAACACCCTATTCCAAGCTGCAGAGCCTTGGATATCGGCTGCGGAACCGGAGACAATTCCATATGGCTTGCGCAGAATGGCTTTCAGGTTATTGGCACCGATACTTCGGACATTGCTCTGGAGAAGGCAAAAGAAAAAGCTTCTAAAACCAACGTTGAATGTGATTTCATCCTTGTTGATTTTCTGAAGGACAAAATTGAAGGCGCCCCTTTTGGTTTTATATTTGACAGAGGTTGTTTTCACGCATTCAGTTCTGAAAATGACCGAAGAAGATTTGCCCAAAATGTCGCTGCACGTTTGGAGGAAGCAGGCCTGTGGCTGACACTTGTTGGTAACGCCGATGAGCATCGGCAAGGTCCTGGTCCGCCTCAACGGACTGCAGGGGATATCGTCCGGGCAGTGGAGCCCTATCTTGAGATTCTCTCACTTACATCCGGCCATTTCGGATCTAATCGTCCAAATCCACCCAGGGCCTGGATTTGCCTGATGCAGAAACGGCATCTCCCATAATTTGGGACGCGTCACGAACGTTGATGAAAAATAACACTTTACAGGCATGGGAAATGTGTAGAACCCAGGGAAGAGAGTAGGGAAAAATCTCAATAATTATGTCTGACTCAAAGACTTTTTGTTAGACATTGCGATATTGGAGGGATTCTGTAAAAATCGACTACAAATGGTGCTATACCGATTTTTTCAGTACAATAAATAGTTCGACGCAAAGGAAATGACGGAGATGAAAATACCCATATACCAGGTAGATGCATTTACTTCGGAGGTCTTTTCCGGCAACCCCGCGGCAGTAGTTCTGTTGGATCACTGGATCGACGACTCAACCCTCCAGGCTGTGGCTGCCGAGAACAACCTATCAGAGACGGCCTTTCTGGTTCGTAATCCTGAAGGTTTTGACCTCAGATGGTTCACGCCGATCACCGAGGTTGCGCTTTGTGGCCACGCGACGTTGGGGAGCGCCTTTGTTCTCTTCGTCTGTCGGAAATGGCCGGAGAAAAGCATCCAGTTTCGGACACGCAAGAGCGGAGAGCTTGTGGTAACAAGGCATGATGATCTCCTTGAAATGGACTTTCCTGCAAGACCTGCTCATGCCCAGAGTCCTCCCGCCGGACTCAAAGAAGCCTTACGAGTCAGCCCTCAAGAAGTACACGGTTCGGCGGAGGATCTGCTCGTAGTGTTGGATAGCGAGGAGACCGTCAGAGAAGTGAAACCCGATTTTATCGCTCTGGATCGGGTAGCGTGTCGCGGAACCATTATTACAGCCAGAGGGGATCGGAGTGACTTCGTATCACGCTTCTTCGCGCCCCGAGTTGGCATACCGGAGGACCCGGTGACGGGGTCTGCGCATTGCGTTCTGACTCCATATTGGGCAGGAGTGCTTGGTAAGACCGATCTCCATGCGTTTCAGGTCTCGAAACGAGGCGGTGAGTTGTTTTGCAGGCATGCCGGTGAACGTGTCAGGATTTCCGGCCAAGGAGCGCTCTACCTGGAAGGTACAATAACGATATGAACCGTCAAATAAACCGGATGCACGCGACGACTTACCGCCGCGCGTGATCCACGACATTAGGCATTTAAGTCTTGAAAGGAGAGTGCATTCATGAAATGGCTTGAAAAGTATGCAGACTACGCTTACGCCTTATTGCGCATTGCGACGGGATTCATGCTCTCGTTCCACGGCGCCCAGAAGATCCTGGGAGTATTTTCCCAGTTCCAACCACCGGTAGGGGCTCAGCTCTGGTTCGGCGGTATTATCGAGCTCGTGGGAGGACTGATGGTGATGCTGGGGTTTCAAACCCGCGCGGCGGCTTTCCTCTGCAGCGGCATGATGGCCGTGGCTTATATTCAGTACCACTGGAAGTTCCAAATCGGATCTCAGCTCTTCCCAGCAGTGAACAAAGGTGAGTTGGCCGCCCTCTACAGTTTTGTTTTTTTCCTCATCGCCTGTCGAGGTGGGGTCAAATGGAGCCTGGACAAAACGAAATAAGGGAGGAGCACGAGGTCAGAATCAACTTATGAAAGAACCTTACCCAACAAGTCCGGCAGCTGACGGCGCGCACGGCGACGCAGGTGAGCTTGGTGCCGCAAAAAAAAATGTTAGATAGGCTGACCGGTCAGAAATTCGTTTGCCCCTGGTGGTTGTGTTTCACATTCGACAACCCCTTAAGGAAACTACTGCACAACCCTGAGGCGATCTTAGGCCCCTATATTCACCCGGGGAACAACGTGGTAGACGTTGGTGCTGGCATGGGCTATTTTTCCATTCCCATGGCAAGATTGGTGGGCCCGGCGGGGCATGTGACCGCGATCGACATCCAGACCGAAATGCTTTCGGCTCTGGCCAGGAAAGCTCAAAGACGTGGGGTTTCCGAAAGAATCACTACACATCTTGCACGCCCTGGCTCCTTGGATCATCATTCCAAAGCCGACTTCGTTTTAGCGTTTTGGATGGTCCACGAGGTTCCCAATCAACCCAGATTTCTCACGCAAATTTACAATCTCCTAAAACCTGATGGACTCTTTCTTCTGGTTGAACCAATACTTCATGTGCCCAAGAAAAGCTTTTTGCAGACATTGGAAACAGCGGAGGATATTGGGTTTCTTATAAAGAAAAATCCAAAAATCCGCATGAGTCATGGCGCCCTTCTAGTGTGCAATAAGGGGGAAAAATGAGGGACGTAAGGGAAAATGCAACTTGGTGTAGGGTAAGGCAGGCGGCGTTGGGGCCACCCATTTAAATAACTAAGTGCCGACTGGTGAAGAAAGGGGCCAAGTGTGTTTTTATGTCTTATTCATTTCGGCCGTCAATAGCATTTACTTGACACTGGGAAGATTTTGGAAGAATGATACCGTATTATCGATGTCTGGCAACGAGTCACAGAACCGAATGCTCCGCGGGCAACCCCGGATCCTCCGGATGGTAATCTTCCCCCTCTCTCCTCAAAACACTTAACAAAACATCTCCGGCCCATCGAGGAGAGGACCCCACTAAAAAAATGACTAAAAATGAAAAAAATGCTTGACAAACGAAAAAACAGCGTTATAATTTTGGGAGTTTAGTTTGCTAAACTAATTTCTTTGTATACTGTCTTACAGCTTACTAAACAAAATTCTTTTTTAACTATTCTCGCAGGATTTATGAAGATCGGAGAACGGATTCGGAATTCAAGACAGTTGAGCAATCTGACCCAGGAAGAGTTGGCCGAGCGGGCCAATCTGACCAAGGGGTTCATCTCCCAGATCGAAAGGGATCTCACCTCCATCTCTTTGGACAGTCTGATTCAGATTCTCGAGGCCCTAGACGAAAACGTCTCCGACTTCTTCCGGGAAGCCTCGCAGGAGAAGATCGTTTACCGGGAGAAGGACCGGGTAGCGATCGAAAAAGAGAAGATCGAGAAGTTCGAGCTCCTGGTCCCGGCTTCGACGAATCGGCGGCTGGAGCCTATCCTCTTGACCCTCCGGAAAGGGGAGTCCACACCCAAAGAGAAGCCCCATGAGGGGGAGGAGTTCGGCTTCGTCCTCCGGGGAAGGGTCAACCTTCGTTTCGGAAGGGAGATTCTGAAGTTGAAAAGAGGCGAATGCTTTTACCTTTCAGCAGAGAAGGAGCATTGGCTTCACAACAGTAGCTCGAAGGAGGCGGTGATATTATGGATCAGCTCACCTCCTTCCTTTTAAGGAGGGAGTGCACCACAAACCCCATACGCCCTCGGCCAGACGAGAGATAATGGAGGACGACAGTGATCATTAAGACCCCGACGCAATATTTTATGGTTTCTGGAGCCTCGGACGGCTTTACACCTCTGAATGCCTTTGACGGAGCCCTCCTCAAGGCGGGCATCGGGAATACCAACATCGTCAAGATGTCGAGCATCCTTCCGCCTCATTGCCAGCAGGTGTCCCCGGTCGCTCTTCCTCCGGGAGCCCTGGTGCCGGCAGCTTATGCTGCGATCACCAGCGATGTGGCCGGAGAGATCGTCTCAGCAGGCGTGGCTGTCGCTCTTCCCGAGGATGAAAATCAGAATGGGTTGATCATGGAATATTCGGCCAAAGGAGAGCGGGTCAAGATCGAGGAGATGGTCCGGAATATGGCCGTCGAGGGGATGAAGCTTCGAGGGTGGAAGATCAAAGATCTGAAATCGATCGCCATTGAGTATAGAATAAAGAGAATTGGCGCAGCCCTGGCCGCTGTCGTCTTGTGGGGGTGATGAAACTCCCTTTCGTAGAAACCAACTATATCTCAGCCGGTGTTTCGTTCGAAAAAAGCAAAGGGGTGATCCTCGGATGCCCCTACGATGGATCTGCCTCCTTTCGTCCGGGCGCCCGCTTCGGACCATCTGCGATCCGAAGAGCCTCATGGGGAATTGAAACCTTCAGTCCCTATTTTCAAAGAGACCTGAGCCAGTGCTCTATCCACGATATGGGAGACCTCGAATTACCATTGGGAGAGAAGAAGATCTCTTTGGGCTTGATTCGGAACGGACTTGGCAAGGTCCTCTCCGAGAAAAAATTTCCCATCCTTCTGGGAGGAGACCATCTGATCACCCTTCCGATCATAGAAGAGATTCTTACGGTTTACCCTCGTCTCCATCTCCTTCAGATTGACGCTCACACAGATTTGAGAGAAGACTATTTGGGCGAACCCCTTTCCCACAGTACGGTGATGAGGAAGGTCGTCGATCATTTGGGTGAAGGGAGATTGTTTCAAATTGGAGTTCGATCCGGAACAGAAGAGGAATTTAAATTAGCCAGAAAGATGAAATCCATCGTCTCCCTTGAACCAAGTTCTCTGAGCTCAATGACCAAGCGCCTCAGGGACCAGCCCGTCTATATCACTTTAGATCTCGACGTGTTCGATCCAAGCCTTATGCCGGGTGTTGGAACGCCCGAGCCCGGAGGTCTCGCCTTCCCGGGATTCATTCTCCTTCTTAAGAAACTCCAAGCCCTTCATGTCATCGGGTTTGATATCGTGGAACTGACACCGGATTACGACCCCACCCAAATCTCCTCTGTCACAGCCTCAGTGATTCTAAGAGAAATGATCCTCGCCCTCTGTTTTGAAAAGATATGATTGCAGTCGCCCCGTTTATATTTCGAGAGATAGGGAGGGATTAATTTGGTGCAAGGGTGACAACTTTCTCTTTTGAATCGATCGTCACGTTGAAATTAGCCAAAAAATCGCGGCCCAATAGACCATCGGCCTCCTTTAGACCTGCATCATGGGCGATGATAAGAAGCGGCCCCCCCCTGGCTTCGCCCACCTCCACGGATTGAACCCACACCGCATCCACATAGCTCATTCCGGTTACCCCTTTCAGGATACCCCGCGGTGCATTCTCAGTAGAAATACCAAGCCTCTGTAGTACTACAGGCGCAACCAGTGTGCGGTCAGAACCGGTATCAAGAATCAAGGTGATGGGCCCAGCTCCGTTGATCTTGGCACTGACCAGGACTGGGAGACCAGGGGTGAACGGAATCTTGGTAAGCCCTTTTGGAATCGGGCTCCGT
This sequence comes from Thermodesulfobacteriota bacterium, assembly GCA_035625415.1. Classification (GTDB taxonomy): domain Bacteria; phylum Desulfobacterota; class BSN033; order BSN033; family UBA1163; genus UBA1163. The sequence goes on along the minus strand of DASPPQ010000144.1, from coordinate 17,949 downwards.
TCCAGCTCCGGGGGCACAGGAGGAGACGTGGGGAGACGAAGTAACAGTGCTTTAGAACGGTAAGGCTCGGGGATACTCTCAAGCCTCGTCGTGTAATACTGTGTGCCCTGGTCATCGACCCAGTAGTAGATATCTGCCAAGGCAAGTCCTGGAAGAAGTACGCAGATTAGGATGAACGCCGTCGCCCGGCCAAGCATGGTACCCTCATTCTAAACCATCAAGCTGGCATAATCCACTTATTAATACAAACGCGGTAATTCTTTTCCCATGCTCCCTCACTCCGCCCCTGCCTACCGGCGGGCCCTGAACCTACCATGGTGCAGGGTGGGCAAACTGTGGCTGCTAAATTCCTTAATTACAGATTGTGTGAGGATATAAAAGGGAAGAGGGAGTTTGTTCGGGTGTTTGAAGAAGTGGGACTATAGGTAGCGGACTTTTTTTACTGCCGTGGTCGCCGCAAATACTCGAATATTGTTGCTCTGAGGATCTGCTGGAAAGAGAAAGAAGCCGGGTCGCTTTGGGTCGTAGCCCAGAGTTGTTCCGACCAGGACCTCGCCATCCACAAACGTCACTTCAATTTTACGGCCGGAGGGTTTGTCTCCTGAAATATACTCCTTTCGCTCGTCGTATTGGTAATTTCCGGCGAAATCTCTTACAAAGAAAACAGCCTTCAATTCCTTCACCAATACCTCGACCGCTTCGCCCGAGGGATTCTCCTTTAGATAGACATGGAAGCGGTCTTTATTCGGGAAGAAGTCCTGGCTTAACCCTTTGACTATCCTCCCATTGATATATCGTGCAACCACTTTTATGGGTTCCATTCAACTCTCCATTAGGCAATCAGTTATAAGCCCCCAGTTTACCCCGTTAGAAATCGAGCCCCGCTCCTCTGCCTTGTACACCATGTGGTGCAGGGCTCTGAACACCGGGGTTAGGTCCCAGTATAATTCCGGCGGGGTTTGATGCCCCGCTGGAATTTCTAACGGGGTTTACCTTTGAATGAAGCTATATTATTCCCGATCGAGCCAAGGGTCAAGGAAATTTTCGGAAAAACTTGCGCGGCTGACACGCCATTTGGTGTATAATGAATCACCATCAGACATTCTGGGCACTAAAACGCCTCGTAAGGCTACCATACGATGCCGAAAAAGGTAATGATCGATTGTGATGTTGGGATAGATGACGCCCTGGCCTTGATCCTCGCATTTCATTCACCGGAGCTGGACGTGAAGGCAGTCACCGGAGTGAATGGAAATGTTCCTTTAGAACAGGTTTTTGAAAATATTCAGAAGGTCCTCTCTCTGATCCGACCCAAAAATAAACCCTTCATTGCCAAAGGAGCTGATCGACCTCTGAAGGGGAAACCCGTTTATGCCCATTCTGTCCATGGAAAAGATGGATTGGGAGGGGCCAAGATAGATCGCAAGGAAGGCGAGGATGGATGGCAACTTTTCACGGGTCGCGCGGAAGAGCTTATCATAGAGATGACCCGCCGGTATCCGGATGAAATGACTTTGATTGCGACAGCTCCTCTGACTAATTTGGCCTTAGCACTCCATAGGGACAGAGAAGGAATGGGGAGACTGAAAGAAATTACAATTATGGGGGGAGCCGTCCGAACACGGGGAAACATTACGCCCTATGCTGAATTTAACATCTACTCCGACCCCTTAGCCGCTAAAATAGTCTTGGATTCAGAGTTACCGATCATACTGGTTCCACTCGACGTAACGCATCAAGCTCCTCTTACACCCCAACTGATGGAAGAGAGGGTGAAACCCATCAACAATTCATTTTCCAAATTCCTTATCGAGGCGACCGGGTATCGTTCGACCACACGCCAGTTCAGGAATAGGGAACCGATGTATCTTCACGATCCCCTCGCCGTGGGGGTGGTCATCGATCCCACATTGGTGAGAAAGGAGAGCCTTTCGATTGATGTGGAGATTCAAGAAGGGAAATATTTCGGCAAGACGACAGAAGCGAAACAGGGGCCGAAGGTAGAGGTTTGCCTGGGAGTGGATGCGAGAGGATTCTTAGAACTCTTCCTATCACGATTGCTGTGAATCCATGAGAAAAAAAATTCTGGTCCTCGGGAATTCCAACGTGGATTTCGTCTTAAAAATTCCGAGATTCCATCAATCCGGGGAGACGATATTGGCGGAAAGCCTCGGTATCTTCTTCGGAGGGAAAGGGGCGAATCAAACCATCACGGCAAGGCGGCTGGGAGGAGACGTTGAATTCATCACCAAAGTTGGGAATGACCACTACGGAAAATCATACCGTCGCCACCTGATTAAAAATGGTTTGGATCAGAAACTGATTCTGGAGGACAAGAAGCTGCCAACAGGGACGGCTGTGATTGAGCTGACTCCAAGGGGGGAGAACCGGATCATCTCCTTTCTCGGAGCGAATGGGTCTCTTTCCGTAGATGACCTGAAAAGACTGGAGCGAAATTGGAGGGGCGTTGACGTCTTTGTCACTCAATTGGAAGTCCCTCTTCCGCCGGTAGAGAGAGGGTTAAGAGCGGCTAAAGAACGGGGTGCAATCACCCTTCTCAATCCTTCTCCACCGATTCGGCTCTCGCCCGGTGTCCTCTCCCTGGTCGATTTTATTGTCCCCAATGAATGGGAAGTTCAGTCCCTGACCGGGATAAAATGGAAGACAGGTCGAGAAATTGGAAAAATGGCTGAAAGACTGTTGGACACGGGTGTAAAAAATGTGGTGGTAACCCTGGGTTCAAAGGGCCTCTTTTTCAAGAACAGAAGTGAAGAATTCTGGATGGAAGCTTTCAAAGTAAATGTGATCGATACCACGGCTGCGGGGGATGCCTTTCTCGGGGCCCTCGCCTGCGGTCTCTCTGAGGACAAACCCATCCGAGAAGCCTTAGCATTTGCGAATGCGGCCGGGGCCCTCGCGACCACAAAACTGGGCGCCCAGCCATCCCTCCCCTTCAGAAAAGAAGTCGAAGTTTTTCTGTCTAAGATAAGAGCTTAACTGGAATCTTAGAAAAACGGATCACGGGCACGAATTGGGCAACCTTCAGGGTTGACATCTCCTGGCGACTTCACTATGCTACTTATTAATCCCTCCACAGAAAGGAATGAGTGATGAATGAGGTGTTGAAAGCCATAAGAGACCGGAGGACGGTTCGGAGATTCAAGTCTAACCCGGTCGATGAGGAGATGCTTCAGATGATTCTCGAGGCCGGAAGGTGGGCCCCTTCTTTTAGTAATCTTCAACCCTGGAGGTTCATCGTCATTAGAGACTTGGGCTTAAAGATTGCGCTGGATCGAGAGGCCAGGCAGAGCGTGCTCCACTTGGGCATTAATCAAGCGCCCGTAGTCATCCTGGTCTGCGTGGACCGCCGGATCGATCCCCTCCATGCGATTGAAGCCGGAGCAGCGGCCACGCAGAATATGACTTTAGCGGCACACAGCTTAGGTCTGGGAGCCGGCTGGATTGGGATTTGGGGAACAGAGGCCGAGGCTTCTATCCAAAAACTTCTTAAACTCCCGGAGACAGTTCGAGCGGTCTCTTTACTTCCTATTGGGATTCCGGATGAGTCTCCAGAAGGTCATCGAAAGCCCCTTGAAGAGCTAACCCAATTTAGATGAAGCACCTCGTTCCCAGAATAAGCACTGAGACTGAGCTTATATCCAATCCTTCTTAATTCTTAATTCCGAATTCTAAATTCTTAACTCAAAACATTTAACTCTTCATTCTTGACTATCTGTACTCCCAGTGGCTTTCCTGCCAGACCCATCCTTCTCCCCCCGGCTGCCAATGGCCGGGTACCCACTCCGCATGAGCCCTTGGAGGTCTCGCCCAACGACCTGCAATCCAAATCCACTCTCCTCCCCTATACGCCAGTGCCCGGGTCTCCAGACCGCTTCTGGATAGGGGGGTGACATCGAAACTCCTCCTTTCTACTCCGTATATTCATATAGTCTTAGAATACATTGCAAGAAAAAAATTCAAAGAATTTTTTCAAAATAACTCAGAAAAGGAAAAAATGACTTGATTTTTCTTAAGATTTCAAATATTGAAACCTCTATTCGAACTCAAGGAGGCAATGCATGGCCACTGAATTAGAGTGTCCCATCTGTGACGCTGACATCCCACTTGAAGGAACTGAGAAACCTGGAGACTTGGTCCTCTGTTCCTATTGCAAGGTAACTTTCAAAATAATTAGCACGAAAGATAAATGGATCCTTTCGGACGACTTTGAGGAATAGGATGAAAGTCCTCTACACCTCAGATCTTCACGGTGAAATCTACCTTTATCAGGAGCTCTTATCGCTTGCCATTTCTTCCTCCTCGGAAGTCATGGCAATAGGGGGCGATCTTCTCCCGTCTTTCCCCCCAACAAAACGATACGAAGATATGGTTCCAAATCAAAAAACCTTCATCGACCAGTTTCTTTCTCCGCTTCTTAGAAAGATTTTAGAGACCACTTCTATTCAACAGATTTTTCTCATCGCTGGAAACTGGGATCTCGGATATCCCCATCTTTTTAGGCAGTCTTCAGAAAGAATCATCGATCTCAATCGGAGAAGTTATCGACTTAAGAATGGATACGAACTCATCGGATACCCTTTTGTTCCTCCAACCCCGTTTCGGCCAAAAGACTTTGAGAAAATGGACGACCACGAGGCCCCCTGGCCTCCTCAGAAAAATCCCTCTTATATTCGATCCTCTGACCAATCCGACCAATTGAGCCCCGTTGATCCCTATCTCTATTTTAGAGGACGAGAAACGATTGAAGAAGATTTGGACCGACTTCCGAAACCCCTCCATCAGAAAAGAGCGATCTATATCATGCACTCTCCTCCTTTCGGGACTCGACTGGATCTGATCGAAGGAGGAAAGTCAGTGGGAAGTCGATCCATCAAAACCTTCATCGAAAGGAATCAGCCCCTTTTAACCCTTCATGGCCATATCCATGAATCACCAAAACTTTCCGGCGTATACGTGGATCGGATTGGGGAAACCCTTGCCGTCAACCCGGGACAATTTATCTGGGCAGAGAGAGATTCATCCGGGCTCCATGCCGTCACCTTCGAAATGGAAAGGTCGGAACAAACGCTTACCCACAATTGTTTTCGGAGATCAAGAAGCGTAGGTGTCCTCCGTTGACATGGCGACATCAAATTAATTTTTATAAATATAATCGGATAGTTAAGGCTCTAATAAAAACACTTGACATATGAAAAATAGAATGGGATAATAGTTTTGTAGGTTGTAAGAAGTATTTGTTTGGATCACAAAAGGTCGCAAAAGTGCTTCTTAAGACTTTTGTGGCTTTTTTTTTAGGACCAAAGGCTATTACAACTTACTTGAATTTAAGAGAAGAAAGGAGGTGAGTTGTAGTGGCCAAAGGTCGTGTAAAATGGTTTAACGAGAAGAAGGGCTATGGGTTCATTTCCAGAGACGACGGAAATGATGTCTTCGTACACTTCTCCGCTATCAAGAGAGATGGGTTCAAATCCCTCTATGAAGGCGATGAAGTAGAGTTCGAGGTTTCCGACGGTCCGAAAGGCCCACAGGCAACCAACGTTGTCGTAGTGAGCTAATTAGAAGTTCGTTAAGCTAAAAAGAGAAAAGAGACCCTGGGTTTTCCTGCCAGGGTCTCTTTTTATTTTGCTTGCCTCGTGCGGCGCAACATTGGAAGCCCGCTTGAGCGGCAAGCGGTCCGCGATTCCCGGGGACGAGAGACGATTTACGGAGCAGATCGTGGGAGGACAGGCGAGGTGGAAAAGGGTGAGAGGACTGCAACAGGCAAAATTTTTTATCCAGAAAAATACGGGATGGCGGTCTGCCCGCTTTCCTGCCGGAGAAGACAAAAATAGACATCCCCTGGAAGAATAGGCCTATCCCCCATCCGAACAATGGCCATTTGAACCAAAGGTATTGAGGTGAAGTGGTTAGGTTGATGACAATGAGTAGAACGTTCACCCCCGCATAGACCGCTAAGTGAATATAAAATCCTATCTTAGCCTCCATCCGCTTCTTCGCTTTTTCATAAGCTTCCCGGTCTTCCACGTGTGTCTCCTCTTCAGTCTTCTACCCCTTAAGTTTGAGAACTTTCTTCGAAAGGAAACATCGCATTTTTTTGCGATTACACTTTCCCCTGGGCTTTCAGATAATCCTTCCAGAAGGGTGAGATATCCCTTAACCTCTGGATGATCGGGGGGAGATGTTCGATGATATAATCCATCTCTTCTTTGGTGCTATAGATGGAGAGGCTGAAGCGGATCGACCCGTGAGCAGCGGTGAAAGGAACACCCATTGCCCTGAGGACATGCGAAGGTTCCAGCGAACCGGATGTGCATGCAGAGCCGGATGAGGCACAGATCCCGAGGTCAGAAAGCAGAAGGAGAATCGATTCGCCTTCCACATATTCAAAACTGACGCTCACGGTGTTGGGAAGTCGATGAAGCCGATCCCCGTTCACTAAGGTATTTGGGATCTTTTCCAGAATCTTGGTCTCAAGATAATCCCTCAAGGCTCTAACCTTTGTGTTCTCTTCATCGAGATGCCTTTTGGCCAGCTCGCAGGCCTTGCCCAGACCGATAATGTAAGGAACATTCTCCGTGCCTCCTCTTCTCCCTTTCTCCTGATGGCCGCCAATCAAGAACGGAGAAAATTTTGTTCCTTTTCGGATGTAGAGGACCCCGATCCCTTTAGGCGCGTGAAGTTTATGGCCGGAGATCGAAAGCATATCCAGCCTCGATTTTTTCATATTGAGAGGAATCTTTCCGGCTGCCTGGACGGCATCGGTGTGGAAAGAAATCCCCTTGGACTTTACAATCTCGCCAATCTCTTCAATGGGAAAGATCACCCCGGTTTCATTGTTAGCATACATAATGGTAACCAAAGTGGTCTGGTCGGTCAGTGACTCCCTTAACTCGTCCAGGTCGAGCCGCCCCTCTCGATCCACAGAAAGCTCTGTGATCCGGTAGCCCTTTCGGCCTAAATAGGTAGAAACATTTCCAACCGCGGGATGTTCCACTCGGGTAGAGATGAGGTGGCGCTTTTCCGGATAGGAATCAAGCGTCCCTAAAATCGCCGCATTATCACTCTCCGTCCCACAACTGGTGAAGATGACCTCCGAAGGCTCTGCCCCTAAGAAGTCTGCCACCTTCTCCCTCGCCTCATCCACCTTCTTCTGAACCTGTCCTCCGAAGAAGTGCATGCTTGAGGGATTCCCATAATACTCGGAAAAATAAGGAACCATCACCTCCAAGACCTCCGGAGCCACCATTGTCGTCGCATTATTGTCCACGTAAACGGTCTTCACGGCCTGACCTCCTCCACCACGATATCGTCGCTGACGAACTCTCTCAACTTCGTTTCGACATACTGTTTTAGCGTAATCTCAGCGCTGGGGCAGAACGAACAGGAGCCCCTCAACGCGACGTAAACTTTGTTCCCTTCGATATCGATTAAATCCAAATCGCCGCCGTCCGCCTTTAAAGCCGGAATGATTTCTCTTCCTAACGTATCCTCGATCAGTTTGATCTTCTGGATGTTCGTCAGCTTCTTTCTCTCGGGTTTGGATGGGGGAACCTCCTTCTCCATCTCTTTTCTGACCTTTTCTATGATCGCTTCGATCTTTGGATGGCACTGGCCACATCCTCCCCCGGCTTTGGTGTAATAGGTCACCTGTTCCACCGTCTTAAGATCATTCTCACGGATCGCATGCGCAATCTCTCTGTCCGTCACCCCGAAGCAATTACAGATCACCTCAAAATCTTCTTTCGTTACTTTCTGCCCACGGTAATTGGCGATGGCCGCCTCAAGTGCCTCTCTTCCCATCACCGAACAGTGCATCTTCTCTAAGGGGAGCCCCCCGAGGTAGTTGGCAATATCCTGATTGGTGACCTTGGCCGCTTCCTCAAGCGTCTTCCCTTTGACGATCTCCGTTAAGGCAGAAGAGGAAGCGATGGCACTGGCACAGCCAAAGGTCTTGAATTTTACGTCTTTGATCCTTTTCTTCTCATCCAATTTGAAAGTGAGTCTCAAGGCATCCCCGCAGGCAAGCGACCCCACTTCACCCGCCCCGTCCGGGTTCTCGATCTCTCCAACATTTCTCGGATTCAGAAAATGATCCTTAACCTTCTCCGTATAATCCCACATAAAAACCCCCTTATGCTAAATTCATCATTATTATAAATTCTATCCCTTTGCACCGTCAACCTTTTTAATTAAAGAACATCCGACGGTGGGAGTCGGCATTCGTCTCATCCTGGAGTCCATTCGGATTGGGTGTGAACCGTCTCGAGACTGAATCATTCAATCAGAAGCGAAGCGCCCCGCCCGCAGGGCGGGGCTTCCCGGGGGTGAAACTTTCATTTATATTGTGTCCCTTCCTGCCCTGCGGGTAGGCAGGGACCGCGTCTATCCCACTTTGGCGGGACAGAGCACGTGCCAGCCATCGGAAGCAAAAACAGCCCAATTCATTCCCGAGACTCTTTTAGACGGATCAAGGAATTCCAGCCCGGCCGTCCCTCTGCCGGATAATCAAAGTGAATTCAAGAAATATATACATGTATAATTATTGTATTCTACAGAAATCATTAAATTTCATTTGGTTACATGAATAACGACGTAGCGATCTCTCGAGACATGTATATTCTTAACATACACAATTGATTTTCTACCATGCTTTTTATAGAACTTTACGGAATAGAAAATTTAATATAATCAAGTCATTACAGATTCTTTCTATTCTTCCTTGGGCTTGGCATCAGGTATGCATTTTTAGAGGTTGAAGTGACTGAAGAACCTCGATAGACAAGAAACGGGGAATAGGCTGGTACCGCCACCACAGCAGTCATGAAGAAAGAAAAGAAGGTGGAAGAAGAAGCTATTCTCTCAGGTACTGAGCCTGTAGCCGTGAAGAGATAAGGGTGACAGAAGTTGATGGTTATGGTAAAAAGATTAAATGGAGGCTGACAGTAAAATATATTACCTGTCATCTTTAAAGAGAGGAGGGAGCAATGAATATCAAATTAAGTACGGCTAACATTGTTAGTATCATTATCCTAATGTGCATCCTGGCAGCCATGGTATCCATTGCTGTGATGCAGGTTGTACGAACTGTCGAGGATATAGGTCCAAAAATCTATGTTGTGGGAGGAGCCGTCGTCGTCGTCGGAGCGATTATCCCTATTATGTTAATCATCCTCGTTAAGCATTTAAAGAGAATAAATCAAGATTAGAAGGAATCTTGTTTACCAGTTGACAATTTACCATTCCCCCCGATATAAAAAAGAGCAGGGAAATTTTCAATCCTGCTCTTTTTTTATTACGATGATAGAAGATCATTTCATTCAATTGGTCAATGTTACAAAAATCTATCCCCGGGGAGAAAATCCCGTGGTCGCCCTGGATCGCGTCAATGTCAACCTCTCAAAGGGAGAGTTCTTAGCCATTACAGGCAAGAGCGGCTGCGGAAAGTCCACTCTGATCAACATCATTGGCGGGTTGGATTCTCCGGATCAGGGTCGGGTGATGATCAACGGCGAAAACATCTCCACGATGAATGACCGCCGGTTGACCCTTTACCGCAGAGACCGCGTCGGCATCATCTTCCAGTTCTTCAATCTCCTGCCCATCCTCAACCTCCAAGAGAATATCGCCCTCCCCCACCTGCTACGGGAAGGCTCGAACCCTCCGCGTGATAAAATTGAAAACCTTCTTCATGAAATGGACCTCTATGAAAGGAGGAATCATTATCCTCATGAACTTTCGGGCGGCGAGATGCAGCGGGTGGCGATCTGCCGCGCTTTGATCAACGACCCTGACATCATTCTCGCTGATGAGCCAACGGGTAATCTCGATTCCACTTCAGGAAAGCAGGTCTTGGACATCCTTCGGCGACTACGGGACGGGCAAGGGAAGACCGTCATCCTTGTCACCCATAGCCATGAAGGAGCAGCCATGGCGGATCGCGTCATCAGAATGAGCGACGGTAAGCTCCTTTAGACTAAAACAATGTCAAATATCAAAGTCCAAAGTTCAAATTAATGCCAAATGCTTAAGTGCCACGCAGAGACTGTCATTCCTGACTTGATCCGGAATCCAGTCTTCAAAATTTGAATTTGGGATTTTGACATTCATTTGCCATTTGTCATTTGGGTTTTGTCATTTGTCATTTTGTCTTATGGTCCTACTTCATCTCCTCAAAAACGTCACTTTTCGTCATCTTCGCTATCATAAAGGAAGAACCTTTCTCTCCATGGTCGGAATCGCCCTGGGAGTCGCTGTCTTTGTCAGTGTCCAGACCGCCATTTACACTGCCATCGAATCCTTCAATGCGTCCGTCGATCATGTCTCGGGAAAAGCCAATCTCCAGGTGACCTCTTTCGGAAGAGGCTTTTCTGAAGAGGTCTATCTCAAGGTAAAGAAAGTTCCCGGGATCAAAGCAGCCACACCCGTCATTCAGTATGTCTCCAAGATGGATGAACCCATTGGAGAACCGCTCTACCTTCTTGGCATCGATGTCTTTAGTGATCGTCCTTTTAGAGAATATCAGTTTCACGAGACCGACGACGAAGGTCTCCTTTTCTTGAAAACCCCCAATTCCATTGCCATCACAGAAAAATTGGCCAACCGGCACGGCTTAAAAAGAGGACAGAAAATCACCCTCATCGTAGGTTCGAAAAAGGTCACCCTCACCATCACCAATCTCTTAAAGATGGAGGGGCCAGCCAATTCATTGGAAGGGAACTTCGGCCTCATTGACATTGCCTCCGCTCAGGAAGCCCTGGAAAAGGTCGGCCTCATCGACCGAATCGATGTGATCGTTGACGAATCCCAGCCCATGGAAGCGACAGAGAGAGAGCTGAAAAAAGTGATTCCGCCGGGAGTTGAAGTTCGCCGGTCCGATACCCGCAGCGGTCAGATCGAAAAGATGGTTTCGGCCTTTCACCTCAACCTCACCGCCCTCAGCTTCATCTCTTTAATCGTCGGGATGTTTTTGATCTACAATGCCATTTCCGTTTCCGTCATTCAGAGGAGGAGGGAGATCGGAATTCTCCGAAGCATCGGACTCACCCGACCTCAGGTCCTCGGGCTCTTCATCGGTGAGGCAGCGTGGATCGGGTGCTTGGGAAGTCTGGTCGGAATAGGACTCGGGATAGGGCTGGCAAAGCTCATGCTCTATCTGGTCTCCAGAACGATTACCGCCCTCTATATATTGGTCAAAGCGGAACATCTCTTGATTTCTCCGTCCATTTTGATGGCAGGCTTTGGAATGGGAGTATTCGCTTCTGTCCTTTCCTCAATCGGCCCAGCAAGAGAAGCCTCCAAGATTGCACCCAAGGAGGCTCTGGCGCTCGGGACCCTTGAAACAAAAATAAGAACCCGTCTCGGGCATTTCAGTCTCATCGGCGTGGGTCTTCTCATCCTGTCGCTCATCCTTGCCCTTCAAAGGCCCATCTCTCATCGGCCCATCTTCGGCTTCCTGGCTGCACTCCTCATCCTCATCGGAGTCTCCTTCCTGATCCCTTCTGTGACCACCTTCCTGAACCGTCTCCTTGCCCCGCTTCTCCACCGCTTGTTTGGATCCGAAGGAAAACTGGCCAGTCGATATCTCCATGACTCCATGGCTAGAACCGCAATCACCATCGCTGCATTGATGACCGCCCTCTCCATGCTCATCAGCATCTCTATCATGATCTTGAGCTTCCGAAAGACGGTTGACCTCTGGGTGGAGCAATCGATCAACGGGGATGTGTTCATCTTTCCAGGCTCCTACTCCATCACAGGTTACTCCGCCCTCCTCCCTCTTGAGGTCTCAAGGGCGCTGCCTTCCCTTCCTGGAGTCAAGGCTGTGGATTCTTTCAGGGCGTTGGAGGTTGAATATCAAGGCCAGCCTGCCCTCATTGCCGCCGTGGATGGGCAGGTCTTTCTCAATATGAAAGTCATTCGTTTCACTCGAGGAAATTCTCGGGCGATCCTCAAACAGTTCGCCGAAGGACAAGCCATTCTCGTAACGGAGAGTTTTTCTCTCAGGCATCACGTGAAAGCCGGAGACCGGATCAAGCTTAACACGCCGCAGGGTGAAAGGGAATTTTTGGTCTCCGGAGTCTTCTACGATTATTCCTCGGATTGGGGGATGGTCTTATTGGAGAAGAAACTTTTTCAATCTCTGTGGAAGGACGAGACGATCCATAGCGCCGGCATCTATCTCAAAGAAGGGGTGTCTCAGGAAGCCTTCAAGGAGGCCATCCGGGAAAGATACTCGAAACCTTATCGCCTCTTTGTGGTCTCCCATCGGCAATTGCGAAAGGAAGTTCTAAAGATCTTCGACCAGACCTTTGCCATTACCTATGCCCTTGAATTTATCGCCATCATCGTGGCCATTCTCGGAATCGTCAATTCCTTAAACGCCCTGATCATCGAAAGGCAACGGGATATCGGGATCGTCCGGGCCGTGGGCGCATTCCAAAGGCAGATTCAGAAGACCACTCTGATTGAGGCGGGGATGATCGGCTTTTTCAGCCATATCCTCGGCCTCCTCTGCGGTTTTCTCCTCTCTGTCCTTCTCATCTACGTCATCAACAAACAATCCTTCGGATGGACCGTCCAGTTCTCCATTCCTCTTCGCAGTTTGATAGAGTCCTGGTTGATTGTCATGATCACTTCCATCGGCGCGGGCTTCATCCCGGCCCGTCGGGCAGCCAAAATGAATGTGGTGGAATCGTTAAGGATGGAATAGAAAGAAGTTAAGAGTTAAAAGTTATGAATTATGAGCTGAAAGTTATACTCTTTTTATTTTTCCTGTCTTGATTTTCTTTACTTCTGAATCGATAAGCTCGTTAAAACGCATCGCCATTTCGGCTCCCCCGGCATCATCCTCGTGTTTAAAAAATACGAAGGCCCTTTCCCAATCCTGCGAAAGGATTCTTTCCATCCATTGCGATAGATCGGCATCCGTGTAATCGGAACGGCGCAGGCGAAGGTACCCCCATGGCGCCGTGCGGATGATCTCATGCGCCGTATTCTCATCAGCATCGGCGATGCACAGGCTGGCTCCTTTTTCGCCGAGGAGGCCCAGGATTTCATCATCGAGCCAGGATGGGCTCCGGAACTCGAATGCGCAGGTCCTGTCGCCGGGGATCAGAGCGAGAAAATCTTTCAGCGCAGGCCGGTCCTTACGAAAACTCTTGGGAAACTGAAAGAGGACCGGCCCCAGTTTCCTGTCCAGAACTGACAGCGTCCTGAAGAGGTAGTCGGTCTCGTCGAGCACATTTGTCAGCCGCTTCAGATGGGTTATGACCTGGGGCGCTTTGACCGCGAAAACAAAACCGTTAGGGACCTGTCCTGCCCAGGACGTGAGGACACTCTCTTTCGGCATGCGATAAAAGGTATTGTTGATCTCTACCGTCTTGAGTCGTCCCGAATAGAAGCGAAGCATTTCCTTGGGCGAGATCTTTTCAGGGTAGAATCTTCCCTTCCATTCCTTGTAAGCATACCCGCTTGTACCGATATAGACTTTCATCATTTTACGATCCTCCACCACTGCTCCTTACGGGCGTTTCGCGCATCGCCTCGCGTGGGGTTTTATCCTCACGCAGCCGTAGGAAAACTGGCTGCCTCATCACTCCATCCTCAGTCCAGCCGGATAAAGCAACTTCGCAGACCAGCTCAGGCTTTACCCAGGTAACCGGGGCATTGGTCTCCGGCTTCAAGGTAAAGGGGCATTTTTTTTGGATCCGGGGGTCCAGCTTCTCGCGAATATCCTTTAAATCTTTCTCCGCGAATCCGCCTCCCACATGGCCGATGTAAATCAACTCGTCTCCCTCGTATACGCCCAGGACAAGGGCGCCGAAATATTTTCTGCCGCCTCCTGGTTCTGTGAATCCCGTGATCACGCCCTCCTGCGTGAGCAGCGTCTTCACCTTCAGCCACTGCCGGCTCCTTCTGCCGGTTTCGTACGCGCTTTGAGAATGTTTGGCAACAATTCCTTCCAGTCCCTTTTCTTTGGCGACGTTGTAAAACAAAACGCCTTCTTTCCATACATGATCGCTGAGTCGTATTTTCGGGGCAGACGGAAGAATTTTTTTCAGGAGTTCTTTCCTCCTGAGCAAGGGCCTGTCCGTCAGATCATGTCCACGGAAGTAGAGGAGATCGAAAACGTAGTAGAGCAAATGACCGCCGCCGGAGTCCGGGTAATGCTGCAGCGCCTGAAAATCAGGGCGTCCCTGAGCATCCACGACAACAATTTCGCCGTCCAGAACAGCGTCAAACCCGAATTTCCGAAGCGAGTCCCGAATAGGAAAGAACTTTTTGTCGAACGAGATCCCGTTCCGGGAATAGAGCGAAACGCTTCCTTCCCGGATTTCGGCAATGGCCCGGTACCCATCCCATTTCACCTCAAAGATCCAATCTGGATGGTCGAACGGTTTCGTGATCGAGGTCGCGAGCATCGGCTGTATCGCGTGCGGCATCAGCTTGACCGGCGCATCATGAAGCTCTTCGCTTTCCATCGCTTCGTGAAGGCGGATCTGGTCTTGTTTCTTTTGTCTGAATGATTTCTGCGTACCGGCCTCAATCATCTCCTCCAAGGTCTTCTGGGACACAATGGAGCGGCTCTCTTTGAGAATTTCCCTTTCGGCCGCATATCGGTCTTTTTTTTTCAAGAGAAGCCACGATTTCTCGTCCTTTCTCATTCTTACCAGCGCGAATTCACCGTGAAGCTTTTCCCCCTCGAGGACAAACTTCAAATCCCCTTTTCTCAATCCGTCCAGGAGAAGTTTCTCGCTTTCGTTTTGATTTCGTGCGGAAGGGTGATGATAAAAGCCCCTGTCCCAGATGATGATGCTTCCTGCGCCGTAATTGCCTTCCGGGATAACGCCCTCAAAATCCTTGTAATCAAGCGGGTGGTCTTCAACCATGACGGCCAGCCTTTTGGAGGAAGGATCCAGCGAAGGCCCCTTCGGCACGGCCCAGCTCTTCAGCGCCCCTTCCAACTCCAGCCTGAGATCATAGTGAAGGGACCGGGCCGCATGCTTATGAACGACAAAAATGAGACGGTCCCTCTCATGTCGAAGGCCCGGTATCGGTTCGGGCGTTTTCTCGAATTCCCTTTTGGCTACGTATTCTCTTAATCCCATGTCGACAAGTCCATTCACTGTAAATATTCTATTATGATCAATGGTCTCATGATAGTCTGTATTCGTTGGACGTCATTCCTGCGAAAGCAGGAATCCGGTGTCTCATCCAAAAGTCCCTAGATTCCGGGTCAAGCCCGGAATGACAATCCTGGAGGACAGAGCCGTGGACAATGATAATCTTTTGGTCCTATTCTGAGACGTTTAAGGATCAATCTTCCATCACAAATGGGGAAGCTTCTGTTCTTTCACGAGCACCTCTCGAAAAAGGTCACCTTTTTTTTCGGCCCTGTTCACGGCTTCCGAATGCATGACCTGCAGCCTTTCCGAGTCGCCAAGCCCGGCCAAATTCTTCAATTCCCTCCATTCAAGCGGAAACGAAACAAATGGTTTTTGCCGGGCGCGAAGGGAATAAACGCAGATCATCGTCTTCGAACCGTCGTTTTGAGACCAGTTGATAAAAACCTTTGCGCTCCGGTATTTCTTCGCCATTTTTGCAGTCACTAGGTCCGGATAATGTTTCTGCATGATCCCTGCTACGGCCTTTGAAAATGTCTTGGTGTTCTCGAAGGTCGTCTCTTTGCGGTTCAATGGGACATAGACATGGAGCCCTTTTTTGCCAGAGGTCTTGAGATAGCTTGCAAGTCCCATCTGGGAGAGCAAATCCCGAAGTATCAGCGCCACCCGCGCACACTCCAGTATGCTTGCCTGATCGCCGGGATCCAGGTCGAAGACCATGGAATCGGGCGTCTCGGGGGAACCGGCTCTGGCCAGCGGCACATGGAGTTCGACAGAAGCAAGGTTCTCTGCCCATAGTAGTGTTTCCAGATCGTTAACCAGGCAGATCGTCATCCGTTCTCCGTCATCCTGAGGGATCTCCGCCGTTTTCACCCAGGCCGGACGGTGAGAGGGGCAATGCTTCTCAAAAAAGAAATCTTTTTCCACTCCTTCGGGATAGCGCTTCAGGGTCACTGCCCGGTCTTTCAGATGGGGCAGGATAAACGGAGCAATCCGTCGGTAGTATTCGAGGATGTCGGCCTTCGTGAAACCATAGGAGGGATAGAGGTCCTTTTCAAGGTTCGATAACGAGAGTGTCTTTCCCGCCATCTCCACGAATGTCCGGCTCATCGGCTCTCCTTCACCCCGTTAGAGAAACTCGCCGACTCGTATCGGCGATGAATTTTTACAGTTTTATAGATATGGAACAAAGCAGCACTCCTTGATCGTTAGAGAGCATGTTCTCTAACGGGATTTCACCTTCCGCATGCTCTCCTCCAGCGCGGCGACCAGATCGGCTGGCCCTTCTCCCTCTTCCTCTTCTACCGCAAGGGCCTCTACCGGAGCTCTTTCTTTCGCCTTTGCCTCTAGGAGATCCATGATTCTTTTCCGGCGCTCGTCCGCGTATTTTTCCGGATTAAAGTCTTCCATCATTTGCTCAACGCTTTTTTTTACCCGGCTTTCCTCTTCGGCCGCGATCTTTCCCTTCTTCGGCGGGAGGTCCTCGTCGGGAAGTATTTCTTCGCTGTAATGAAGTGTGGTCAGGGCCAGCGCTCCGTCCCTGGGTGTGACTGCCACCAGATACTCACGTTCGGCCAGCACGAATTTTGCCAGCCCGGCCTTATTTGTCCGATGCAACACCTCAACTAGCAGCCGATACGCCTTTTCGCCGCCTTTCGAAGGAACGAGATAATAGGGGTGATCATAGTAGACCGGGTCCACTTCCTTCATGTCGATGAACTCGACGATCTCGATTGTGCGGCTCCGCTCCGGCGACACGGATTCCAGCTCTTCGTCCGTCATCAGGATGTATTGATCGGGCGCGATTTCGTATCCCCTGATAATCTCTTCCCGGGGGACCGGCGTTTCTTCTTTCGGACAAAACATTCTTCTTGTGAGAGGAGAGTAATCCTTGTTGTGGAGCAGGCGAAACGAGACGCGGCCGGGCTCAACCGCAGTCACCAACCGTACTGGAATCGCCACCAGGCTGAAACTGATCGTCCCACTCCATATTCCCTGCACAGCCATTTCGTTCCTCCGGAACCCCTTCCCCCTCTGGTTCCTCCCCTGCCTACCGGCAGGCAGGTTCTCTCTGCTCTCCGCCTTCTACCTTCTACCTTCTATTCTCTCATGCAGCTTTCTTCAGGCTCGCTTCAAGGGTCCGAAGCAGCTGGTCTGATTCGGTGGGTTTCAAGCGCCGGACGGGCAAGACCGCAACTTTCTCTCCCCGGGCTTTTTTCTCAATCATCTCCTGGAGCTTCTTCTGATGTTCGTTTTCGAATTTCTGCGGCTCAAAAGAAGCTGTCAGCTGATCGATCAAAAGGCTCCCGATTTTCAATTCTTTTTCCGACAAGGAAACGTCCTGCAGTTTAAGGGATTCTACCGGAATCACCTCGTCGGCATACCGCAGCGTATTCAGGCGAAGAACCTTCCCGCGTGCCTGCAAGGCCCCGAGATAGGACCGCTTTCTCATGGTCCACGTGCAGATGCCTTCTAGATCCAACTTCTTCAAGGCCCCGACAAGCGCGGTATATCCTTTTCCGTGAATGTCCGGAATATCCGGCTCCAGGTAGTAGACGCGATCAAGGAAGATGGGGTCGATTTGTTCGGTTTTAACGAATTCATGGACCTCGATCATCCGGCTGCTTTCCGGAGCGGTTTGTTCGAGTTCCTCCGGATCGACGATGATATATTTCCCTTCTTCCACTTCAAACCCTTTGGACTGTTCTTCCGCCGGCACCGGCTGCTTTTCGTAAGCACAAACCATCTGCTGGCGCACTCTCACCTGGTCGCGCCTGTGAAGGAGGTGAAACTGAATCCGCTCTTC
>DASPPQ010000143.1:0-11420 GCA_035625415.1 Thermodesulfobacteriota bacterium | reverse complement strand
GGAATTTTGGGCATTAGAATTTATTTGGAATTTGGGGCTTGGGATTTGGTGCTTATTTAAGCTGTTAAGTTTCCCGACGCATCGGTAGTTAGGGGGTATAGATCACCACCAGAAGTTTGGCTTCCTCATCGCCGACGTTACGGAGTTTGTGTGTGATGCCTGAATCAAAGTGAAGCGTTTCCGCTTTTTTCAAATGATGCTGACTTTCTCCTGTCATCACCTCGACGTAACCTTTTAGCACATAAAGAAACTCCTCCCCCTCATGCCTGTACTCGACCATCTTATGTTCTTGCTTGGGATCGATGGTGACGAGGAAAGCCTTCATATGTTTTGTTTCCGCATCCGGAGTAAGCGTCTTGTAGGAATAGGCCTGAGTTCGTTTATAAAAGCTTTCCTTCCTCCTCTTCTCCGAAGCCTCCAGCTCTTCCGCAGAGAGGAAGGACCCTGAATCGATGGCAAGGGCTTTTGCGACACGGATCACCGCGGAAACCGGGGGGACGGCAATCCCTTCCTCAATTTCTTTTAAATACCGCTGTGAGAATCCGGTTCTGTTGGCAAGTTGCTCGAAGGATACCTTTCTCGATTGCCGAAGTTGTTTCATCTTCGCCCCAAACGATTTTTCGTCTATCATCCTATTTGTCATGACTCCTCCTTGGGCTTCACTCTTGTTACGCCACTTCATTATATTCCTAATTCTCTATTTTTCAACTTAATTTTTGGGGCCTCCGATAGATCGACTAATTCTGCCCCCCTGTTCTCGGCGGGCGTCTGTGACCGGACTGTGCGCCGCAAGCGCCGCTTTGCCTATCCCGTCTTGACGGATGGGTGGGGAGCTTCACTCGAAATTTATTGTTTGGCTTATGCTAAATTCATTATATAATGGAAAAATGGAAGCGATGGACCACTGGGTGAAAGCGGGAACGGTTGAAAATCGATTTGAAGGAGATAGGATTTCCCAAGCCCTTGAGGAAGCTGGGATTCGATTTCTTATCAAGTCCTTTCTGGATACGGCTTATGACGGTCTTTATATCCCTCAGAAGGGATGGGGGGTGGTCATGGTTTCCGAAAAGAACAAGGAAGAGGCAGAAAGGCTCATTTCCGAGATTAAGAAAACTTTTGTAAAGGAGGAAGATGATGAAATTGGACAGCTTGGATGAAATTCTGAGGTTTGCCATTCGGAAAGAGGCGGATGCAGCAGCTTTCTATAAAATGGCAGCAGAGCGTTCTAACCCGGGCGTGAAGGAGACCTTTAAAGAATTGGCCCGAATGGAAGAGGGACACAAGAAGAAACTGGAAGGATTTGATCTTAAGAAGATCGGTCAGATGAAATTGAGGGAAACCAAAGGGTTGGGGATGAGTGAGTTGATGAAGGATGTGCCATATAGCTCAGACATGAGCTACGCGGATCTTCTTCGAATGGCGATCAAGAACGAAGAGAAATCCCAACGCCTTTATCTTGCCACGGAAAAGATGGCGACAGAGCCGAATTTGAAAAAACTGCTTTTAATCCTCGCCCAAGAAGAATCGACCCATAAAGAGAAGCTGGAGAAGATTTACGATGAGGAAGTCTTGACAGAGTTCTAAGTCCTTCACTCCATACGACGCCGGGGGCGATCCCGAACCCCGTGCGGTTTTCGGCGGAAATAAAGGAAAGGTGGGGCGGCATGGTACCCGGATTGACTGGAAAATCTGAGATGATCGTCAAGGATGAAGATCTGGTCAGCCATTTGGGCGATGTTCCAGTAGAGGTTCTCTCCACTCCGAGACTCATCCAACTTTTGGAGACGGCTGCCATCGAGGCGATTCATGATTTTATTCCCCCGGATCAAGTAAGCCTTGGGACAGAGCTGAAGATCAAACACTTGTCGGCAACACCTCTCGGCATGAAGGTGACTGCCAACGCCCTTCTTCGAGGAATAGAAAAGAACCGGCTTTTATTTCTGGTAGACGCTTATGACGAGAAGGAAAAGGTGGCGGAAGGAGAACACGAGAGGGTCCTCGTGTCCAGGGAGCGGTTTCTCCGGAAGGTGAAAGAGAAGAGGGCGGGATGATCCCGATTTCGTTAAACTGGGATACTCGAGAAAAGTTGTTTTTGCTTAGATGGAATGGATTTATTTCCTCAGGGTGGCAGAATGGAAAGATGTCCATGAGGGTTCTCAGATTTCCCATTCCGTTCCCTTTGAAGAAGAAAAGGATCCGGTTCCCCCTGAGACTCCCTATACGGGGGATTTATTTGAGGGGTATCCTCTCCTTCCTCATAGGATGGAAACTTAAGAAGGTGGAGGGGACTCTTTCTTTTCCGGCCCCGATGGTTAACGGCGTACTTTACGGGTGGATGAGTGTATTCCAAACGCAGAAACCAGGCCGAAAGATCCACCTGACTGTCAATTTCTCAGGCGAGAATTGGTGCAGAGGTGAAGCCACCCTCTCTCTCAAAGTATTGTTCCATCATATTAGACGCTGGATCTTCCCTTTCATCTGTGAGATGAGGAGAGGGAAGCCAAGAAACGGAGGTGGATGACATCATGGAGGCCACTGATTTGATCAAGACACTTTTGGAAGGGTTTAAAGCAGTAGCGAAGACAGAGACCATCATCGGAGCAGGAATGAAGGCTGGAGAATTTACCATTCTGCCTGTCTCCAAAATCGCTTTAGGCATCGGTGCAGGCGCTGGAACCGAACAAATCAAGACCTCGGGCGGAAGTGGGGGTGCAGGAGGTGGAGGGATCTGCGTGGAACCCATTGCCTTTCTGGTGGTTAAGGATGGGGAGGTCTCCATTCTCAACCTGAGGAGAGGTCCTGCGATGATCGAGTCTTTCTTCGGCAAGATACCCGACATGGTGGAGAAGGCAGTTAATATTGTCAAAGGGAAGAAAAAGACCGAGTAAACTGAAATTAGAGACAGGCCGGAGAGTGGCGAAGCGCTTTGAGATCTTTGATCACACGGCGGATATCGGCGTCATCGTTTATGGTGAAAATCTCAAAGCCCTTTTCGAGAACGCTGGAGAAGCTTTTTTCCGTCTCATCACTGATGTGAGAAAGGTGAGATATCGGGTTGAGAAACGGATTGAGATTGGAGGAGAGACTCTGGATCGCCTGATGGTTGACTGGTTGAGTGAACTTCTCTATCTTCATGACGTCGAAAACCTTCTCTTCAGAGGGTTTAAGGTTGAGTCCGTTGGAGAGGGAGGGTTGAAGGCAGTTGTGAAAGGGGAACCGTTTCAGCAGGGAGTGCATGTAATTAAGACAGAGGTGAAAGCCGTGACCTATCATCGGATGGAGGTCCGGCAGGAGAATGGGCGTTGGAGAGTTCAAATCATTTTTGATCTTTAACCCATCAAATCATTCAGTACTATTAGTTTTTGATTGCCTGGAACTCCATCAACTATATGGAGTTTTTCAAGTAAAGAGGTGCTAGAGATGCCTGACGAAGGAAAAATTAAGATTCAAAAGATTGATGATTGTCGGTGGAGAATCCCTCGTGAAGGAAAGATGAGGACCGACGGCATCGTCTATGCTGATGAGCGATTGTTCAACGATATTCGGAAGGACCAGAGTCTGGTTCAAGTGGCCAATGTCGCATGGCTTCCGGGAATTGTGGGCCACTCCCTAGCCATGCCGGATATCCATTGGGGCTATGGTTTCCCCATTGGAGGTGTGGCGGGCTTTGACATCGATGAAGGCATCGTCTCTCCCGGAGGGGTGGGCTACGATATCAACTGAGGTGTCCGGTTGATGCGCTCAGGTTTGAGCCGCATGGATATCGAAAGCAAAGTAAGGGAATTAGTGGAGGCGCTCTTCACCAATATCCCTTCGGGCGTAGGGTCCCACCGAAAAGACCTCAAACTGAACAGGGAAGAGGAACGACGGGTTTTGAAAAGGGGGGCCAGGTGGGCTGTGGAGAAAGGTTTCGGTTCATCAGAGGATCTTGATCACATCGAGGAGCATGGGTGCATCGAGGGAGGCGACCCGGACCGCGTCTCTGAAAGGGCAATGGAAAGGGGCAGGGCACAATTAGGGACAGTGGGATCCGGAAATCATTTTGTTGAGGTGGGGTATGTGGCCGAGGTCTTTGACGAGGCGACCGCTCGGGCATTGGGGTTGTGGAAGGACCAGGCGACGGTTATTGTCCATACTGGCTCAAGAGGTTTGGGTCACCAGGTCTGCGATGATTACATCCGTGTCATGCTCGATGCCGCCAGAAAATACAAGATTGAGCTTCCAGATCCCCAACTGTGTTGTGCCCCCATTTCATCGCCACAAGGGCAGGGATACCTCGAGGCGATGGCCTGTGCAGCCAACTTTGCTTTCACCAATCGGCAGATGATCACCCATTGGGTGAGGGAAACCTTTGAGCAAGTTTTCCAAAAGAGTCCGAGAGATTTGCGGCTGGATTTGGTCTACGATGTCTGCCACAATATTGCAAAGATTGAAACCCATACGGTGAACGGAAAGAAGAAGAAACTCTGTGTCCACCGGAAGGGGGCAACCAGAGCTTTTCCACCAAACCATCCGGACATTCCAGCCGATTACCAATCCACCGGGCAGCCCGTCCTCATTCCGGGAGACATGGGCAGATACTCCTACGTGTTGGTGGGCGCGGAAAAAGCCATGGAAGAGACCTTCGGAAGCACCTGCCATGGGGCGGGGCGGGTGATGAGCCGGCACCAAGCCATGAAAGCGGCGAAGGGGAGGGCGATCGTAAGGGAATTGGAAGATAAAGGCATTATTGTAAAGGGGGCAAGTCGAGGAACCATCGTGGAAGAAATCCCTGAGGCGTATAAAGATGTCGATGATGTGGTCAATGTAGTCCACCATGCCGGCATCAGCCGAAAAGTGGCAAAGCTCGTCCCGATGGGAGTGATCAAAGGATAGAAGAAACAATGAACTATGAACCATGGACTGTGAACGTATGAACTGTTCATCGTTTATAGTTTATCGTTCATCGTCAACGAGGGACATGAAGATTCTTGCCATCGATATCGGCGCCGGTACTCAGGATATTCTTCTTTTCGATTCGCAAAAGAAAGTCGAGAATTGTATCAGCTTCGTCCTTCCGACACCCTCCAGATTTTTTGCAGAAAAAGTGAAGACAATTGAAAGCCACGTCTACATCCATGGCGATACGATTGGTGGAGGAGCCATAGGGAGGGCAATTTTTCGTCACCTTCAAAAGGGATATCGTGTGGTGATGGAGGAGTCTGCTGCTTATTCCATTCGCAATGATTTGGACGACGTCAAAGCATTGGGAATTGAAGTAGGAGAAAAGCCGGAGCCCGGTCAATTTGAAGAGCTTGAAATACGGGAAGTGGATCTTCCCCTATTTGAAAAATTTCTTTTAAATTTTGGAGAGGACCTTAAGGTTGATGTGATTGCGATTGCTGTCCAAGATCATGGCGTCTCTCCCAAAGGGGTTTCAGACCGAGCCTTTCGTTTTTCGAATATGGAAAGAATGCTCCGAAGAGACAACCGACCTGAAACTTTCCATTTCTTAGAAGGCTCGATTCCTTTCCATTGTCTCCGGATGAAGTCAGCCGTAGCGGCGGTGAGAAGAGCTTCTTCAGTTCAAGTGCTGGTCATGGATACGGCCTTCTCGGCCATTTTGGGTTGCCTGGAAGAAACCAACGGCCCCTCTCTGATCGTTAATGTGGGAAACGGCCATACGATTGCCGCTTTGCTTTGGGAGAATAGGGTTGAAGGACTCTATGAGCACCATACTCATGAGTTGACTCCTGAAAAAATGGAGCATGATCTGCGGCTCTTCGTCCGGGGAGAATTGGACGGGAAAAGAGTCTTTAGAGAAAACGGCCATGGTGCCGTCACTCTGAAATCTCTCCCCGGCGTATTTTCAGTGATCGTCACCGGTCCCAACAGAGACCTTTTCAGAAAGACATCATTCAAATTCATCTACGCTGCCCCAGGGGGAAATACGATGATGACAGGACCAATGGGCTTGATCAGGGCAGTCCAATACCGATTCGCCTCCAGCGAATCGTAATTTCGAGTTTGAAAATCCGAGTGTCAAATCAAGCCTAAAGGCCAAATACTTCTCCCACGGCTGTGGTTTTGAGTATGGTTTGACGTTGAAGGGATTTGGATTGAAAGATTTTGAACTTTGTCATTCATTTGACATTCGAACCTTGGCATTTGACATTCAACTAAGGAAAAGAGCCTAAGATGGAAAATATTATATACTATTCTTCTTTTGACTCGCCTTTTTTAGGAAAGGTTTTTGTGGCCTCTACAGAGAGAGGGATCTGTATGGTGGATTTTCTCAAAGGAGAAAAGGCCTTTTTGGATGAATTGAGAGAAAGTTTTCCTGGAAAGATTGTTAGGGATGATCGGAAGAATAGGAATGTCCTGGACCAGCTCAAAAAATACCTGAAGGGTGAGCTGCGACGTTTCGACTGTAAGTTGGATTTTAGAGGAACCCCGTTTCAGAAGAAAGTTTGGTCGGCACTGAAAAAAATTCCCTATGGCCGGACACGGTCCTACGGTGAAATTGCGCGGGACATTGGCCATCCGAAAGCCTTTCGGGCCGTAGGAAATGCGAATGGCCGAAATTACATTCCATTGATCGTTCCCTGCCACAGAGTAATTGAGAATAGCGGGGGATTAGGCGGGTTTGGACACGGACTAAAGGTGAAGAAACAGTTGTTAGATTTGGAAAAGGCCAATAGATATTGATGAATTGATCAAAACAACTGCTTCCCTCTTCGATCCTAAACGGCGGCGAAGATTACTTCTTGGCTTTCTTTTTCTTTGACATCTCGAAGAATAATTCCAGGTCCCTTTCTCCGAACCACATCCGATACGGTGTGTCTTCGGACTCCAAAACAAACGTACCATCTTTTACGGTCTTCAACTCGTATAACTGTCCGCTTAATCTATGCTTCAATCTGTCTCCTTCCACAATTCTCATTGAACCCTACACCCCTTTCATTTTCTCGAAAAAGGATCCCAGCTGTTCTCTTGGAAACCATATGCGCACGAGTCCCTTTTCACCCTCGAGGATGAAAACTTTTTCATTTTCAATTCTTTCTATCCTAAACAGGTCCTGGGTAGATTTATTCTTCAGTCTTTCTCCCTTCACTGTATTTCTTGTAGTAATATATGTCGGTAATGAGAAGTGAAGGACTCCTCTCATTTAGCAATATTGATGCCAATGACTCCATCCTTCTAAGCCTTTGATATTAAAAATTTTTATAAGGAAGTGATTTTTTGATGACACTAACGAGGCGACTTTTTGCCGTAGAGGGACGATCCATGTCATATGAAATTTCACCCCCATCCTTCCCTCCCTTTTAGTGGGAGGAAAGGATGGGGAAAGGGGGATAAAGAGGAGGGCAGGAGCTTGAAGTCGGACATCTAAAAAACATCAAGAAATATGCCAAATCCCAATCTGGATTCTCGGTTGTGCTAAAAGTTAGGTCGGGTCAAATAAAGAAAGATCGAGTCAAATGTTGCACAACGATGACTTTGTTGAGGAGGGGGATTTTCGTGCCCACTTTTGTTTGTAGCGTGACAGATTTGTAATGGGCGGGTTGAAACATCAAAACGATTTTTGCTTATGATTGGCGCCGGACTTACAGAGATGCAGTGCGAAATCAAAAAAAGGGACCTGAAAGCTGGCCGAGAGTTTCGGATGAGGTGAATGCGATTAAGAATAAATCATAGGCATTATCTTTTCGGCTTACCAGTTTGTTTGGTCAAATGGGGAAAATGGCTCTTGGCAAACCAAGGAACTTATTGTTTTTATTTGGAATGTAATATTGCCTGAGAAAGATTTAAGAATCCCAATTCTAAAAGGGAGGTTTGAAAACAGGGGGAACTGATTTTGGGCTCAATTGCAAAATTTGAACAAAAACTAACCCCCGGTCATAAATTTCGGAGAGAGGTTTTGGCTGTAAATCGTAAGAGCCCTTAAGTCCTAGATCATTCCAAAGTTTCAGAATTTGGGAATACTTGGCATTAATATTGCTGGATTCACTCATGCCAGCCGCTCGATTCACGGTTAGATTGCTTTTTCCAAGATAGAATCGGGACTCATTTCCATCACCATGAAGGAAAACTTAGAAGAGATCAGCGTTTTTTTGGGTAAGAATTGCCTCTTTAAAGGGAACATGACCTTTGAAGGGGTATTTCGTCTCGACGGGAAAGTTGAGGGAGAAATCTTTCGTAGCGGGACACTCATTATTAGTGAGACGGCGGTCATCAAGGGGAAAGTGGAAGTTGATGCTCTTATCCTCAACGGCATGGTGGAAGGAGAAGTAATTGCCAGAGAGCGAGTGGAAATCCATTCAAGAGGGAGACTGCACGGAAGTGTATCTACTCCTGCCCTTGTTATCCAGGATGGCGGGATTCTTGAGGGAAATTGCAAAATGGCGTCGAAACCCGAAAATGAGAGCAATCCGGAAGGAATGGGAAAAACAGCAGCGGAATAAAGAATTCTTAATGAATCTGTTTCAGAGCGTATCCATGATTCACGCGAGCGAAGTCCACCTCATAGACCTCACGACAATCCTCACTAATTGAAATTCCTCCCCCTCCCTAGGTAAATTTATGGCGGAACAGACAATTTTTGACATATCAGATAGGTCTTTGGGTCAAGCCATAATTTTGATAATGCTAAATGTTTTAATTGGTTATAAGCTTGCCGAGAAGGCTGGCACCATCCTTGCTGTTACCTCCGTAGGCACCAGCGCTCAAAGGCGCAGGCGGGCACGGCTGTACAAGAGCACGGGCTTGGCCGCACGCTTCTTATTCGAAAAAGGACAAGAATCGATGCGTCGGGGACGAAAACCATCAAAGGAACTGAGCTACAGAGATAAAAAAATAATAGACAGGCTCAACTCCAGTTTTGACACGATGCCGCGGCTAGCCAAGAAGTACAGGATTTCCAAACAGCGAGTTCATCAAATTTTAATAAGAGCTAAAGAACTCGGTTATGTTATCAATAGGCCTAGACTGCTAGCCCGTTATCATGAAATACCTCAATGTGAGGTTTGTAGCAGAATTTTACAAGTTCCCGACAAGGATAGTTTGATCACAAGAAAGCAGCTGTCTCAAATGCTAAATATTGACTACCGGACCTGTGGCTGGCATCTGAATCAGCTGAAAGCTTCTGGCATTATTTCAAAGAAATTTGCAACATTGAGAAGCGATCGCTTAGCCAAGGCCCTCCAATACTACAGATACAGTTCTCTCTCCCCGAGTGCCGTGGGCAGAAAATTTGGATATAAGAACTTTTACTCACTTCTAAGTTATCAAAAGAAGCGCGGTATAGACATCGAGAGAATGCTAAATTTCCCCGTGGTCACTGTAGTGAAACAAGAAGACCAGATTACGTTGCCGCCATCCATCAGCCAAAGCCAATCCTGATTTATGTCGAATAAAGGGAATGATTATAACTCCTGGCGAACCCTGTAGGTTCGATCAAGATTCCAGATGCTTTCTGAAAGGTGGTTGCTGCGATCTTAACTGTAACTCTGCCCAAGATGAAGATCGTACTCAGTCTCATGATCAGATGGATGCGTCGATTGAATGGCGGACAGAGAAAACGCTGGAGAGAGAGGGAAGCTTGCGATCGAAACCAAGTTAAGCTTGTTTATCGTTCACCGAGGTCTTACAATAAATACGAAAAAGGAATGACGAGGAGACAATGGATAAGAGACCTGATGGATTCATAACGGATAGGGACCTCGATTTTCTCATCGAGGCTGTCCATCCTGAAGTGATCGACAAGCTCAAACTTAAAGAAATTATCGGGGAGGACGAACGTCTCAGGAGTACGTTTATTGCCGACACGAAGGTTTTTGGAAGGCTGATGGACGACGATGAAATCTTCCTCAAAATTTCTCCGCATCTTTTCTTTGAGATCCTTCTCCGGAGAGTAATCAATGACTTCAAAGGAGTAAGCTATACTCTTGAAAAGACAACCACCATGAAGATTCCGGTGTTTGATACGAGTGAAGTTGTGGAGCTTTTGACAAAGGATTTTCTCGTCGGTTACCTGGCGCACATGCTCTCGTCGTTCACCAGAATCGAGAATTATATGGTTTGGTATAAGACGAAATCGGGGGTATTGGAAAGGGTTCAATTCAATGACATCGATATTTTCAGCCTTATGGGTTTATGCGAGGTGGTTGAGGATGAGTACAGGCTTGGGTTTTATAAGAGGATCGCAGACATCTGCCTTTTTATCTTAGGCATATACCCGGACTACGCGGAGAGTGAATATCGCTATCCCTCCTCGGGTCACGTGAGACCCCGGTTTCGGGGAAAAGTCAGGATCAGCTCGGAAGAGTACGAAAAAGAGGGCCGCAGATTCTACAAGTTGGCTGCGGAACACCAGTCAGCCAAAGGATTGGATTTATCAGACACCTTCTTGACCCTCCATGAGAATTTCAAAAAGGCGAAGAAGCCGTTGAATTTCATTGCCGAGGTCTATCTCCAATACAAGAGACATAAGTTGTTTGCATAACCATGGGGCGTCCTTTCAAAAGTCTTCACCCGTTCGGCGCAAAGCTCAGTCCTTTAAGGCAGAGGGAAACGCGCCGCTCAGGGTGAACCCAGAGCGAGATCTAGTCCCTCAGGCCGAGGCGGCGAAGGGTTCACCCCGTTTCACAGGATTCCTTGTGTTCTCTTGTGGCTAATCCTGCATCTTCAAGACACCCGCCCCTTGAATTTTTGCTTGCTTTAGTAAAAGGAGGGCCTGGTTTGCCTCCTGCAGCTTGAATTCTTGAACTTCGGGAATAATCAGTATTTCAGCAGCAAGGGGCAGAAACTCTTGAACGTCCTTTCGGGTGACATTGGCGACACTCTTTATTTCTTTTTCGTCCCAAAGGAGTCGAGCGTAGTCAAGGGGTGGAATTGGATTTCGCTTGCGAATGACCGCTAAAACTAACCTTCCACCTTTTTCTAAGACGCTCAAGGCCTGAGGCACTGTTTCCCCGACCGGAGTAAAGTCAATTGCACAGTGAAGTTTCTTGGGAGGTTCGTCTTCCGGCCCGCCTGTCCAGGAAGCTCCCAGTCTTTTTGCCAGGATTCGATGTTCTCCACCCCTTGTAAAGACAAAAACTTCGCAACCCCAATAATTTGCCGTCTGGATAACGATATGGGCAGAGGCTCCAAATCCAAAAAGTCCCAAGGTCTGGCCTTTCTTAATACCGGAAATGACTAAATCCCGATATCCTACGGCCCCGGCGCATAAAAGCGGAGTCGCCTCGACATCGGAAAATCTCTCAGGAATCGGATAGGCAAATTCCTCTGACACGACGGTGTATTGGGCATACCCCCCGGGGACATGGCATCCGGTGGCCCGGAACTCTAAACATAGGTTTTCATGTCCTTCATTGCAAAAGTGGCACTTTCCGCAAGCTGAATGGATCCACGCAATTCCCACCCGATCTCTCAGACTA
>DASPPQ010000142.1:0-5393 GCA_035625415.1 Thermodesulfobacteriota bacterium | reverse complement strand
TTAAGTCAGAAGATGACTGGTTTGATTACCGATTAGAGCGCGATCCCTTTGCTTTTCTCCTTCATAACACCCTCCTCTCTTGAGTCTTTCTAAGTCTTGCTCCTTCCATCTTAATAAAAAAAGGGGGACACACCCCCCCATTTCTATCTGTTCACGTTACGCTCTCTGCCCAAAGCAGACGGGAATAAGCGTTAATTTTCCCCTACGTCCCCGCCTTCAACGTTTCTTAAATAACTTAACTACGCCCCCTGGGCCATCCACTTAGAAACGCCAACTTTTTTATTGATGACAAAAAGTTTCAAAGCTAAAGGCTAACTCTTTGCCAATATTTTGGCTTGACAAGCATTTGATTATTTATTAGAAATGTATTACATTCTTAACAAATCGAGGATCTCTTGAAAATAGAAAAAATCTCATGGGATCAAGAAACAGTTGATCATATTTCTGATCACCTGGTTTCACCGGAGGAGGTTGAAGAGGTATTGTTTAATGATGTAGACACACCCCTTGTGATGCGAGGGAAAGAAGGCGAGTATCTTGCTTATGGAATAACTCACGGGGGGCGGCTATTATTCATCGTGTGGGCCTCAAAATATAGAAAAACAAAAATCATTACTGCCAGAGACATGACCGAAAAGGAAAAGCGATTTTATAGAAGGAGGAAGAAATGAAAGTGCCAAAATTTAAAAGTTTAAAAGAAGAGAGGAAATTTTGGGACAGCCATGATTCAACGGATTATCACGATAACTTCAAGATAACCAAAAACGTGGTTTTTGTTCGACCCAAGAAAGAAGTCATTTCCCTGCGTCTGGAGCCTAAGTTCCTAAGAAGGTTAAGAGAGCTTGCTGATAAAGAAGGCCTACCTCCTACTACCTATGCCAGGATGTTAATTGTTAAGAGTATTCAGGCCCATACAAAATAAACCTATCATCCAGAATTCGTCCCAGTAAACCTCTTGATTTCTCTGACCTACGTTGTTGAGTGATCGGCCAACTTTCTCACGGATGACCCGGATTTTACTCTGGAGCTTCAGTTTCTCCTTCTTCAGCTTTCTCTTCTCTTTAAGACTCATCTGTGGTGCCTTCTTGCTTTCCTTTAGCTTTAAGCCTTCAGCTTCGAGCTTTAATTTGAGATGTCTCTCATCTCCGCATCACCGCATCTTTCTTTTTCATCTCTTCTTATTCACCCAATCACCCTATCTCCTGATCCCCCTATCTGCATTTCAATGGATGACACCCTCCTCTCTTGAGTCTTTCTACGTCTTGGTCCTTCCATCCTATAGAAAAAGAGAAGAACAACCTGAATTTCTATCTTTTTTCGGTATTCCTACAGGGCAAATTAGACGAAAATGAGTGTCAATTTTCACCTGCGACCCTGTATCCTACATCTTTTGGATCGACGATATAGCGAAGTTCGACCTTAATAAAACTACCTCGGAATGTTTGGCGAATCAATAGGTTTTCGGATACGGATGCCACTAGGAGTTATGACACTGAAGGCTCTAAACAATTCTTCCCCATGCCTTTTAACGGCGGAGGCCACTATCTCCGCCTTCCTCTTTTGAGACTGACCTGCCAGGCGTATGAATATGACACCCTCAGTGACCTGTCGCTGGCGGAATACCATTTCACCGAAATCTTTATCAGCGGTGAGCAAAATCATTCGCTTGCGTTTTGCCAGTTCTAACACCTCTGCATCGGAAGCCCCTGGTCCGCTCTCGACGATGTACTGTACGGCGTGTCCTTCCTCCCGAAGCTGTGCGACGATTTGCTGATCCGCACTTTCATCAGCCACGAAGTTCACGCCGCAGCCTCATCAGTCGGATAAACCACATCGGAACGTAAGGCTTCGGCAGCAAAAGACAAGGCCGCTTGTATTCCTTCTCGGGTCAAATGCGGATAGGCCTCAAGAATCTGCTCCATTGTTTCCCCGGCAGCCAGTTTCTCCAGAATGAGCTCTACCGTGATCCGCGTACCCTTGATGACAGGCTTCCCCATCATTACTGCCGGATCTGAAACGATCAATCCTTTCGGCATCTCAATTCTCCAATGATTCATGAGTTTGTTTTCGAACTTCCCTTATGCATTCTATAAAATAACCCCGCAATAGTCAACGCTATTCGCTTCGGCGAAGGATTCTTCCTCTCCAACCTACATGCCCTTCTTCTCCTTCTTCAACTTTCCCTTCTCTTTAAGACTCATCTGCGGCGGCTTCTTGCCTTCCTTCAGCCTTGAGCCTTCAGCTTCGAGCTTTAATTTGAGATGTCTCTCATCTCCGCATCACCGCATCTTTCTTTTTCATCTCTTCTTATTCACCCAATCACCCTATCTCCTGATCCCCCCATCTGCATTTCAATGGATGACACCCTCCTCTCTTGAGTCTTTCTAAGTCTTGGTCCTTCCATCTTATAAAAGCAGCGGAACAACCACCCCAACTTCTGTCTCTTTCCGCGATGCTCTCAAGTAGTCGCTGGACGTTAACTTGGAGTTGGCCCTGAGATTATCCGCCGCTTCCCAGAGGTCGGATTCGAGCTTTTCGATGTCATTAAATGTTTCGTTGATCATACAGCCCCGCCTGATGTTTCGTGAGGGCATAAGGACGATACTTGATGTGCTGGCCTTACTATTGTCCAAAACATTAAGAACTGACAATTTTGACTATTTTTAGACCCAATTGAGTGAGAAGTCAACTATTTCGTTGGAACGGTGAGCTCCGAGGCGGGTGACGTGGGGCGATTGAGGATAGGCAAATGGGGAGATGAGGAGACAACGATATGATGATGGGAAGATGTCGTATTCCAAACAGGTAATTCCTAGCCCTTTTTCTCTTTCATCGCTGCCAACACCTTTTCCGGAGTGATCGGAAGATCTTTTATTCTCACCCCCACCGCATCGTAAATGGCGTTGGCGATGGCGGGTGCCGTTGGGACCGATCCCGGTTCACCGATCCCTTTTGCACCAAAGGGGCCGAAGGGATCATCCGTTTCGATGACAATCGTTTCAATATTTGGAACATCCTTGGCTGTGAGCAACTTATAGTCAAGGAAGTTTGGATTCATCACTTCCCCATCTTTCAGGATGAGCCTTTCGGTTAGGGCATAACCAATTCCCATCGTCGCCCCGCCATAAACCTGACCTTCCAAGAGCATGGGATTAATGGCCTTGCCCACGTCGTGGGCGGCGATATATTTCAAAATCTCCACCTGACCGGTTTCCCTATCCACTTCGACCTCTACACCGTGCGTTCCGTAGGCGTAGGTCACGGAAAGATTTCCTTTGAATCCTCTGTCCAAATTTTCATTGGCAGGATCATAGAAATGCTCCGCCATCACCATCCTTCCGCCAGCCGTGTAATGGGCAGCCCTCAGCACCTTTCCAAGCGGAGATTTCTTCTCAGGATCTTTCTTTGAGAAGATGATCCGATCCCGAATATCCAAATTCTCAGGACTCTCACCCAATGACTTGGCGGCCACCTCGAGAAGTTGGTCCTTTACTTTTTTGGCTGCACCTTTTGCAGAATTTCCGGCCACAAAGGTTGTTCGACTGGCATGGGCTCCAACGTCCCAGGGGCAGATATCCGTATCCGTATGGGTCACCACCACATCTTCTACCCTGACTCCAAGTTCCTCAGCGACGATTTGGGCGATGACGGTTTCCGAGCCCTGTCCCATATCCGTGGCCCCGGTGACGACATTGACCGTGCCGAAATCATCTACCTTAATGATCGTTCCACAACCATCTGATTTATAGACTCGGGCGCCTCCACCGACATGGATCATCGAAGCCATTCCAATTCCTTTTCCGTCCCTTCTTCCTCGATTCTGTCGCCAATCCAACTTCTGTGCCACTACATCAATACACTCTCTTAGACCGCAGGTATTGATCTTGAAATTCTGGGGCGTCACTTCGCCGGGTGTGTTGGCATTTCTCATTCTGAAGTCGAGAGGATCGATCCCGGCCATCTCCGCAAGAATATCAATCTGAGAATCGATGGCAAAAGTAGCTTGCGGATTTCCATATCCTCTCATGGCTTGAGAATAGGTATTATTGGTGTAAACACATTTGGCGATGTATCGGACATTGGGAACTTTGTACAATGAGGAAATAGGCATCATCATGACCGACGGTGTCGTCGCCCCCCAAGAGGTGTAAGCCCCGTTGTCGAGGATCATTCGAATATCCCGGAAAGTGAGTGTCCCATCCTTGGTGCAACCCTGGGCGATGTCGATAATGGCTGGCTGCCTTGGAGAGGTGGCAAAAAACTCTTCTTCACGGCTAAAGAGGATCTTAACTGGTTTCCTTGCCTTATGCGCGAGCAAGATGGCAATGTATTCGAAGGCGTAGGTATCCAGTTTGCTTCCAAATCCTCCACCGATCATTGTTTTGATCACTCGAACCTTTTTATCCTTCAAGCCCATGGCAG
Organism: Thermodesulfobacteriota bacterium; assembly: GCA_035625415.1. GTDB lineage: Bacteria > Desulfobacterota > BSN033 > BSN033 > UBA1163 > UBA1163. The sequence continues at coordinate 971 of DASPPQ010000142.1, read as the reverse complement.
CGAGGGCTTCCATGTAATCTCTCTGGGCCAAGGAGGGAATCTGAGTGATGCTGTATATGGTGAGATTGTTCTTCATATCGAATTGCGCTAAGCATCCACTCGTTCCCAAACAGCAGTGGGCAACCCAGGTCACTTTGAAGCGGTCTTCTGCGACATAGACAGAGTTTTTTCTTGCCTCCTCCACATCTCCTGCGACCAGTCTCCAGGGGAGATTGAGGACATTGGTCGGTTTTTTCTCCTTACCGCCTACATGTTCCACATGGATGAGGGGAGCGCCTTCTTTCATGGCCTCCTCAGGGTCGAAGAGGGCAGGAAGAATTTCATATTCAACCTTGATGAGACTGAGTGCTTCTTCAGCGATATCAGGGTCTGTGGCAGCCACGGCAGCAACCTCATCCCTCATTGAGCATACTTTCTTGGCCTTGAGGGGGACATTGTCCTTATAGACGCCAAATTTGATGGGGGGAATGTTGTAACCTGTTAAAACAGCCTTCACCCCGGGGAGTTTCTCTGCCTCGGAGGTATCCATGCTTACGATCTTCGCATGGGGATGGGGGCTGTAGAGGATTTTCCCATGAAGCATCCCTGGAACCTTCAGATCGTGAATATAGATTGCCTTCCCCGTCACTTTTTCCTCAGCGTCCAACTTCGGAATTCGTTTCCCAACGTTCACAAACTCTTGCATAAAACCTCCATCCTTTTAAATTCGAAATTCGAATATCGAAACTCGAAACAAATGCAAATGACCAAATTTCCAAAACATTATTCACTTTTCCTTAAAATAGATCCGAAAATATTCATGAGCTCTGTCCCCTCGTTCTCTAAATCTTTGCGATCACTTTCCTGTTTCAATTCATCGAAAGGGTCGATTAACCTTAGCCAATATCGGCTTTCTTTGGCTTCTTTGCGACAGATCTTTATCCTCATAATAAAATCTTTCTTGCTTAGCGCTTCATTAGCTTCAATATAAT
>DASPPQ010000141.1:0-14231 GCA_035625415.1 Thermodesulfobacteriota bacterium | reverse complement strand
AGACGAACTGAACCGGCCCTGCGTTCCCTTCAACCCCCTGCTTTTTTATCTGCAATCCCTTATGCTTACTTTTTCCCGGTAATCATTAGGTTTAGAGAGTCATCTTCAGTAAAAAAGATTTGACATTTCTTTTTTTATGTTGTATACAAGACAATTGTAGGCAATATAAATTGAGGTATCTTAGGTGAAAGCTGATAATTGCATCTTCTTCCAGTTGGCAAAGGCCAGTCAGACCGGTATAAAATTTATGAGCCAGAAGATATCGGGGCTTAACATCACGCCGGTTCAGGCCATGGTCATTGGATTCCTGGCCGAAGAAGATCAGATTATGGCCGGTGAATTAGGGAAAAAGGTTGAACTGGACAGTGCCACCTTAACCGGTCTTCTGGATCGTCTGGAAACCGCTCAACTCATCGAACGCAAGGGGAACCCCGATGACCGACGATCAGTCAAGATCCATCTGACCAAGCTAGGAAAAGAAACGGGGGTTGAGGCCAAGAAGTTGATCGAAGAAGCCAATAAAGAATTCCTCGCAGACTTTACGGAAAACGAAAGGCGGGAGCTGCGTGGTCTTATTTTTAAACTTCGGGAAAAAATCAGCCGCTAATTTTTTTGAGTAAATATCTTGTTTGCAATTATCTTGTCTACAATCCAATGACCATCCAGGAGGTCCTATGGGAACGATTCACAAAACAAGCTGTGTCCTTTGTGCTCAGAACTGTGGTCCGGAGCTGGGCGATAGAAATATTCTGGGAAAGGAAGATATTTTGTTTAAAGGAGAAAAATCATGTCAAAATTATTTGAAGTTACAGAAATCAATGGAATGCAGCTACCTAACCGGTTCGTTCGTTCTGCGACCTGGGAAGGTATGGCCGAAGATGACGGCTCTGTAACCCCTTCACTGGTGGATTGCATGAGGCAATTGGCCGAAGGCCAGGTCGGGCTGATGATATCCAGCCATGCATACATCAAGCCGGAAGGACAGGCTGCACCTAAGCAGTTAGGTGTTTATAAAGATTCCTTGATTAATGGGCTTAGGCAAATGACGCAGGCCGTTCAAGGTCGGGGTGGTAAAATTGTACTCCAAATGTCCCATTCCGGTTGCTTGGCCAATCTTAAGCTAACCGGTCAGATGCCTCTGGCCCCATCGAACATAGAGGGAATCTCCAAGCCTCCCTGCAAGGAGATGACGGCGGGCGACATTCAGGAAGTGATTGAGGCCTTTGGTCTGGCCGCTCAGAGGGCCAAAAAAGCTGGGTTTGATGGGATTCAAATTCATGCGGCCCATGGCTACCTGATGAATCAATTTCTCTCTCCTCTTCTCAATAAACGGACTGATGCCTATGGAGGTCCGGTGGAGAATCGTTACCAGGTCCTTAGAGAAGTCCTGAAAAAAGTACGCTCGACGGTAGGTAGCGAGTTCCCTGTCCTGATCAAACTCAATTCTCAGGATTTCATGGAAGGAGGGCTCGCTTTGGAAGATTCCTTAAAAATCGGAAGGCTGCTGCAAGAGGATGGCATCGATGCCATTGAACTCAGTGGTGGGACTTTACGATCAGGCCAATTAACCCCTTCCAGAACGGGAATTACCAACGAAGAAAAAGAAGCCTATTTTCTTGAGGCGGCAAAGCTCTTTAAGGAAATAATCAATGTTCCATTGATATTGGTGGGGGGTATCCGTTCTCTGCCCGTGGCGGAACGAATCATTGAGCACGGGTGGGCTGACTACATCTCTATGAGCCGGCCCTTCATTAGAGAACCTGGACTCATCAAACGCTGGAAGTCTGGAGACCTGCGGAAGGCTTCTTGCCTTTCGGATAACCAGTGTTTTGGACCGGCCATGGCTGGCGAAGGAATCTATTGTGTGGTGGAGAAAGAGGAAAAACGAAAGGGGACGGGAAGGAGTTGAGGTGAAAACATGCCCATGCCTAGTCAGGAGCAAGGGATAAGGGTTTATTCCGGAGACACGATCGAGAAAATCTGCCTCGAGGCAGGAGCAGACGATGTGGGTCTCGTCGATCTGGACCGCCAGTCGGTGCGAAAGGAGAAAGAGGGGGGCTTACAGGTCTTACATGCTTATCCGCTTACGCGCAGTATCATTGCCATCATCGCAGTAAATAACCGGGAGAACATTCAGAGTAGCCGGATAGTCCAAGGAAAGCAGGCGCTTTAATAAATCGAATTCGTGATGATGGATTCAACCATCAGAAAGGAGGAGTCATGATTATGGAAAACAAGATAAGGGAGAAGGCTTTGGAACTTGGATACGAAGACTGCGGTATTATTAAAGTCGGCGCCTTGGCCGGTTATCGAGAAAAGCTGGAGGAGCGCATCTCGCGGATCCCCATGGGAGAGAAAATATACGGGCGCTTTAGGAGTTATGCCGACCCATCGGCGGACAATCTCGAGATAAGATCCATTATAGTCGCTATCGTCCCTACCTACAGGTACAACGTGCCGGGCGAATTCGACGGCGTCTACGGCAAAGCCTACATGTTCGACTGCAGGACGGACGAGAAGGCGCCTTTTTTCAGCATACGCAAAGAATTCTCCACGTTTCTCGAAAGCCTCGGTCTCAAATGCATGTTGGGCGGCGATCACGGAATCGCGGCGCCAGCCCGCTGGGCAGCGTATCAGGCAGGGCTCGGCATCATCCGCCAGAATAATTTCTTCTACACCCAAAACGGGTCGTACAATCGCATAGAGATGTTCGCAGTAGACCGAGAGCTCGAACTTATTCGCGACGTAAAGCTCAAAGACTGTTCTAAGGAGTGCGGCAAATGCGTTAAAGCCTGCCCGACCCATACGCTGTGCGCTCCGTACACGATGTCGATGATTGGATGCGTCAGCTTTCAGACTAACTTGTCGGCGAATATGGGAATGGGCGTTCCTTCTTCTGAGATGACGGAGCAGATAGGTGGCAGGCTGTACGGCTGCGACGCGTGCCAAGACGTATGCCCCTTTAACAAGGGCAAATGGACAGGCGGCGAGGAGTTTCCGGGGCTTGACGCGCTGGCTCCGTCAATGCGTCCGGAAAACATTATGGGGATGAGCTACGATGAGATTGGGCGCATATTGGCTCCTAAGTATTGGTACATAAAGCCGGAAAACCTTTGGAAATGGAAACTGAACGCACTGACCGTAATGATGAACGATTACAACCAAAAATACGAAGCGCCGATAAAGCTCGGGCTTGAAGACCCCAACGAAAACGTGCGCGAGTTTTCGCGCAGCGTCTGCTCGAAGCTCCAATATCGTTTTAAGGCATGGGAGGACGTCATGGATGTAGTTGATTAACGTGGCAAGGGATGACCCTTGGTACATATGGAAGAGGTTTACGGAGAGAATACAAATAAACTTACTTGGCCAAGGAACCGGGACCGGATTCCAGCAACGCCGCTGCATCGGTATTTTCGTTGCCGGGTCTGCAGGGCTCGAGGACCGTAGGGAAATGGCAGGTTTTTGGCGGTCGTCCCCGCCAAGGGTTTCAGAAATCAACTGTCGAAAATGGGCATGACTTTGTCTAACCGTTTTATGAGGTCAGCTACCTGGGAGTGCGATTTTCATGATTAATTCAAATATTAGGGAGCGCGTAATGATTGCAGATGAATTGATAAGAGACCCGGCGACTTTCTTGAAGGCGGAGATAAAAAACTATATCGCGAACTCGCCCAATAACATCATGCCCGACTTTCCTGGCGAGCCTATGTGGGATGAGCCGCTTGTTGGCTTTGCAGACGGCGATGATCCACTCTTCAGCGAGTACAAGAGAATAATCGGCGATTTCCACGTGACACCGCGGGAAGCCCTTGAAATGAATCTCAAGAAAAAGACGATTGAATACAACCACCCTGAAAACATCAGCGTTATCTCTTATTTTCTGCCGAGTACGATCCTTGTCCGTGAGAGCATGCGCAAAGAATCGGAGATTTGCTCCCTGCGCTGGAATCGTGCCCGCTGGTTCGGCCAGGAATGCAACTTCAGGTTGCAACGCCATCTCGTAGTCTTGTTTGAAGATCTGGGATATCATGCCATTGCTCCGGAGCAGGAGCCTTGGTTTGAAATTAAACGCGAAGGCCCCGGGGCTCCAGCATCGAGATGGTCACAGCGCCACGTCGGTTACGTCGCCGGTCTGGGCACTTTCAGTATTAATGACAGTTTCATTACAGCGAATGGCTCGGCCGGACGCATGGGGAGTATTATCTGCAATGTTTCGATCCCTCCTTCACCGCGCGTTGCCAGAGATTACCGGGAAAACTGCCTGTTCATTCGCGAGGGAACCTGCGGCACATGTATGAAACGCTGCCCTGCGGGTGCTATCAGCGAAAAGGGACATGATAAGGCAAAGTGTTTTGCATATCTCTTCGCGGGAATGGCGCAAAAAGTAAAAGATCGGGGGCGTAAAGAGCGATTCGTCGGCGGTTATATAGGCTGCGGGTTTTGTCAGACGGGTGTCCCTTGTGAAGAACGAATTCCCGCCGGCACCACCGCCGGAGAAAGGAGCCGTCATGGGAAAAACATATAAGAGTGGGTGTGTTTTATGCGCCCAGAATTGCGGTTTGGAAGTGGAAGTTGAAAACAACCGCATCGTCAAAGTGAAACCCGACAAGTCCAATGCGAAAAGCGAAGGATACGCCTGCCGCAAGGGCCTGAACATCACGTATCACCAGCATCATGCCGATCGCCTCAAATATCCATTGAAACGGGTGGGCGACCGCTTCGAGCGGATCTCATGGGATCAAGCCATTGATGAGATAGCGCTCAAGCTCAAACGGATCGTCGATCATTACGGTCCGAGATCGTTCGCCTATATGGGAGGAGGCGGTCAAGGGTGCCATTTAGAGGCGGCTTTCGGCGTGCGGCTCATGCGGGGCCTGGGTTCCCAGTACCATTACAGCGCCCTGGCCCAGGAATTTGCCGGTGACTTCTGGGTCTGCGGCCGAACCTATGGCCGGCAGTATATTCACGATGGCCCGCATCTCGAGGAGACGGACCTCCTGCTGGTTATCGGGTGGAACGGAATGCAGAGCCATCAGGTCCCTCAGGCGCCGCGTCAACTTCAGAGAATCTCTAAAGACCTCGACAAGCTCCTGATCGTTGTTGATCCGCGCCTCTCGGAGACGGCCAGGCTGGCGGACATCCATCTTCCCATCCGACCGGGAACAGACGGGCTGCTGCTCAAATCAATGATCTCAATCATTCTCCAGGAAGGGTTGGAAAATAAGGCCTATCTCGCGGACCACACATCGGGATTCGAAGAGGTGAGATCTTTGTTTCTTGATTTCGATTCCCGGGCGGCGGTCTGGACCTGCGGCCTCGATTTCGATCGGGTCCGGGAAGTGGCCCGATTGTTCGCCACCCGAAAATCCTCTATGCGTCACGATCTCGGAATCTATATGAACCGCCACAGCGCCGTCTGTTCGTATCTCATTATAATGCTCAAGGCGATCTGCGGACGGCTCGGCGTGTGCGGAGGCAATGTATTCAATGGCCACATGATGCCGGTGGGATCGCACTCGGACGAGCGAAACCCGAAGACATGGCGCACCGTGACGACCAATTCCTTTCCGGTCTGCGGCTCGTTTCCGCCCAATGTGATGCCTGAGGAAATCCTGTCCAATCATCCGGAGCGATTGCGGGCGGTCCTCGTTTCGGGCGCCAACCCCCTCCGTTCCTACGCGGATACGACCGCGTATGAAGAGGCCTTCAAACGGCTTGATCTCCTTGTGACGGCGGAAATTGCCATGACCGAAACCGCGGTTCTTTCTCACTATATTCTGCCGTCCCGGTCGGGCTATGAATCATGGGATGGTACATTTTTCGCCCTGACGTTCCCGGGTATTTACTTCCAGATGCGCCGACCCATTGTTGAGCCGGAAGGGGAACCGCTGGAACTTGGCGAGATCCATTTGCGTATCGCTGACCGGTTAGGGCTGATTCCGCTCCTTCCGGACAGTCTCTATAAAGCAGCGGTAGAAGGTCATGCCGCCTTTGGATCGAGGCTGACGGACTATGCCGTAAAGGAGCCCGCAGCCCTGAAAATCATGCCATTTATTCTTGGAAAAACACTTGGAAAGGCAATGGGCTCTGTCCATAAGGCAGCTCTTTGGGGAATGCTGCAGACTGCCCCGAAGGCTTTTCATGAAAATGCGGCACGAGCTGGATTCAAACCCGGACCTGCCCTGGGAGAGAAAGTCTTCCAGGAAATTATAGATCACCCTGAGGGGACCTGGGTGGGACAGATTGACCCGGAAAATAACCTCCAACATATCGCAACCGAAGACGGCCGGATCCGTCTCCTGGTTCCGGAACTTCTCGATGAACTGAGAGATATCGAATCGCAAAAGGAGCAGGCGGCATTGGTCCCCGATCCCCAATTCCCCATGATCCTCATGGCTGGGAGACACACCTCCATGAATGCCAATACGCTCATGCGAAACCCCGCTTGGAATGAAGAGAAAAGGGACTGCACGCTGGCCATGCATCCCGCTGATGCAGAAGCCTTGAAACTGAAAGATGGACAGGTGGTCCGGGTAATCACGGAAGCCGGTTCTGAGGAAATCGAACTGGAGGTGACAAATACAGCCTATGAAGGCCATGTGGCCATCCCGCACGGGTTTGGCATCGTCTATGATGGCGAGAAATACAAAGCGAACGTAAACCGCCTGACGAAGAATACGAATCGGGACTGGTTCGGAACGCCGATTCACCGTTATGTCCCTTGCCGGGTAGAAGCTTTATGAAAAAAGAGCCATCCTTTCCTTTTTCCTTCGAGGAATACATGAAAGAGGCTGAAACCTTTCATGGGTTTGCTGCACCCGGGCTCCTGGTCGGAGGATTCATGGTCAACAAAGCAATAAGATACTTCCCCGCCGGCGTGTTATATGAAGTTCTTTGCGAGACCTCCAAGTGTCTTCCCGATGCCATTCAATTATTGACCCCATGTACCATTGGCAACGGCCGGCTCAGGATTGTATCTTTGGGCCGTTTTGCTCTGAGTCTCTTTAATAAAGATACTGGATCAGGAGTACGGGTTTTTCCGGATCCGATCAAGCTTGATCCCTGGCTGGAACTGAAGGCCTGGTATATGAAGCTTAAACCCAAGCATGAACAGGACCTAAATTTGCTTATTTCTCAGATTAAACAGGCGGGGGAAGAAATCCTCAAGCAACAGCCGATTCAGATCAAGCCGGAGGTTTACAGGAAGATCAGCCGGGGACCAATGGCCCTTTGTCCCGTTTGCAAGGAAACTTATCCGGCAGCTACAGGAATTCCTTGTTTGGCTTGCCAGGGGCAAAGCCCTTACGTCGCTTAGCCAGATATTTGTTTGAAGATAAGAATAAAAGCAAAATGTTGAAAAAAGTTTTGAAGGTAAGACATCGCAACAGTCAATGAAAGTCTCAATAGAGGAGGTAAGGAAAATGGCCGAAAAAGTGTATCATGAGTTATGCGAGATATTGGCTAAACGAGGTGGGAGATACCCCGGTAAGGATATCCCCGAGTTTTATGCCCTGGTAGAAGAGCTATTTACCCCGGAACAGGCGGCTGTTTATAACGCCATACCCAAAGGATTTCATCCGGCCGAGGCCATTGCCAAGGAGATGGGAAAAGAGGTAAATGAGGTCAGGCCCATTCTGGAAGGCATGGCGAACAAGGGGCTTTGCACCGCCGGTTCCATGAGCGGAGCAACCTTTTACAGTGCGCCGGTTTTTGTAGTTGGGATCTTTGAATTCCAATTCATGAGGGGGACCAAAACCGAAAGGGATAAAAAGCTGGCCCGTCTGATCCACGCCTACAAAGCGGCTCTGGATGCCGGGCAGGGTTCGGTGAAAATAACCTATCCGATCAATCGGGTCATCCCGGTGAACCAAAGGATCGAGGTCGGAAACACCGTCCGCACCTATCAGCAGGTGGCCTCGTACATAGAAAAATATCAGCCCCTGGCGGTTTCCACCTGTTTCTGTCGGCATGAGGCCAAGCTGATCGATGAAAAGGACGATTGCGGAAAACCCGACGAAGTCTGTATGCAATTCGGAATGGGCGCCCAGTTCGTCATCGACCGGAAGATGGGTCGGCAGATCTCCAAAGAAGAAGCGATCGAGGTCCTTAATAAAGCGGAGGAAGCCGGTCTGGTCCATGCGACCATCAATCGCCAGGAAATCGACTTTCTATGTAACTGTTGTGGCTGTCATTGCATCATCCTAAAGACCGCCCTGGCCCAGCCCAAACCCGGGCTGATCTTGAACTCCGGATTTAAACCACGGCATGACCGTAATCTGTGCACCTCTTGTGGGACCTGTATCGAGCGCTGCCCCGCCCAGGCCCTGGCCATGGACAATGAAGACAAGCCGGAATTGAATTTAGACCGTTGCGTCGGATGCGGTGCTTGCGCCACCGGATGTGTTTTTGATGCCGTGACCCTGGTTGAAAGGACCGGTATTTTGGCGCCCCCGTTGGACCAGAAAGCCTTGCGGGAAGCCATTAAGGCCAGCCAGGTTTAAGTGCGGGAAAACCTAGTAAGGCACGGACCTGACCAAGAAATATACCCACTTGCAATTGGAAGTCTTCAAATCATAGAGACAGCCCATTGTCACTCTTTGGTGTACCAGACAGCACACTTTTTTGACTCTTTCTTTCTGAAAGTTTCGGTTGATCAATTTTCATAAAATGTGTATATTCCAATCCGGAATCCACAGGGTGGCGGTGCAGATATTTCTTCGTTTTGAGGGGAGAAACCTAAGGCCAAAAGGAAACTTTCGCGAAACATAAGCAAGATTAAGGATAGATTCAACCCCAGAACCCTCATCGGATGGCACTCCCACCAGCGACAATGAGGAGGAAAAGGATGGATATTTTTGAAATAATCTCCCGGCGCATGAGTGTTCGTAATTACCAACCCGAACCTGTGGAGGCGGCGGAGATCCAGGAACTCCTTAACGCTGGAGAGAGGGCGGAGACCTTGACTCATGCCGAATTACGGTTCCATTTCCGCTCGGATGAGGAAATGGGTAAGGAAGTCAAAGGCATCCTCGGCGACTATGGAAAGATTATTAGGGCCCCACACTACATCGTTCTCGTTGCCCGAGAGAGCGAGGGCTATCTCTTGGACGCGGGCTACCGCTTCGAACAGATAATTCTTGAGGCCACCCGCAGAGGTCTGGGTACCTGTTGGGTCGCCGGTCTGTTCAAGGAAACCTCGCTTCGTTTTGCCCTCGGGCTTGACGAATCGTGGCGGGTGGTGGCGCTGACCCCGATCGGCCGCGTAACCGACCAGAGCTTAGTGAGTCGGGCCATTCGAGTAGCAGCCCGTTCGTCTACTCGTAAGCCCCTCGGGCAGATCTTCTTCTGGCAACTCCATGGAGTGTCTTTGCCCGCGAGCGTGCTGGCCAATGAACGGTTGATTCGTGTGCTCGAGGCGACGCGCTGGGCTCCATCTTGGAAGAACAGGCAGCCGTGGCGTTTCATACTCACGGGACGCGAAGTTCTTGTCTACAAGCAGATGCGCCAGGTTAAGGACGGCAAGGACTATCATTTACTCGACTGCGGCATTGCCATGGTTCACCTGCACCTTGCAGCAACCGTTACTGGAATGGGTGGTCGCTGGGAGGTCGGGGGTTTCGAAGTTCCCGGGGCACCCGATGCCGAGCCCATCGGGAGATACCTACTGGAGAGCGTAAGCATCTAACTTCAAGACAAGAATAAAGGGTTTGCCCTTGACACAGGACAAAAATGGCCAGACCACTAAAATAGTTTGTATCTAATTGTTATTGGCCGGAACGTGCCCCGCCCCGCTCCCCGCGGGATGGGCGGGGAGCTTCCATCAGAATATAAGAACCGTCCCCAAGATATTAATTCCACCCAATAATACAATGTTTCAACCCACAATCGATGATTTTGAGTGCCTGTTTTTCATATCATAACTCAATCGGATCATATGCTTGAAGAATCTTTTGATATAGGTAATATTGAGGGTGGTCCATCCGAAAAAGTTGAACTCTGCATGAGGAAGGGACCTAAAGCGGCGGGTCTTCTTGAATACGGTCGAGCTGCTCAAGAATCAATCAACAGCAGGGGAGGCCTATTCATTCGTAGGGAAGTAACCATGAAAAATAAGCTAAGCAATTCAATTCAAGTAATCCTCATAATCGTTTTTTCCATGTTATTTTCATGTGCAACCACCCCACAAGGACAACAGAGATCGAGTGAGGCTAAGGTCTACCTCAATCGGGGATATTACTTTGCCTCAAAGGATCAATATGATGAAGCAATCTCCGATTACACCAAGGCTCTTGAAATAAATCCCAGGTATATTGAGGCTTACAATAACCGGGGTCTTGCCTATGCTTCAAAAGGTCAATATGATGATGCCATCTCCGATTACAATAAGGCACTCAAGATAAACCCCAGGTATATCGAGGCTTACAACAATCGGGGCAACGCCCATCTGAACAAAGGCCAATATGATGATGCGATTTCTGATTACAATAAGATCCTTAAGATAGAATCAAGGTATGCCGTAGCTTACTATAATCGCGGCATTGCCTATATTGCGAAAGACCAGTATGATCAGGCCATCTCTGATTTCAGCAAGGCTCTTGAGATATTGCCGGGGTTTGAGGCGGCCTACGGCAATCGGGGGAGGGCCTATTATCTCAAAAAAAATTATGATAGATCCTGGGACGATGTTAAAAAGGCGCAAGAACTGGGCTACCAAATCCCGCCGGAGTTTATTGATGCTCTTCGTAAGGCTTCAGGAAGACAAAAGTAATGGACTCGGCTCGCCACTTTCAACTCGTAATCGTTGACCTCAAAGAATTGTCTCGGATCGAATAGCGCTAGGTGCAACAAATAGCCCTTTTCTCTAACTCCTTCTGAAAGTTTCGGTTGACCAATTTTCATAAAATAGATATATTCCAATCAGGAATCAACAGGGCGGGGACAAAAATATTTCTTCGTTTCCAGGGGAAAAATGCCTGGGGTCTAAAGGGAATGTTCGCGAAATATAGGCAGAGTCAAGAATAAAGATTTACCCCCGACCCACCCAGTAAACCTTCATTTCGGGAGGAAGTCGTGAAGGAGGTAGGATATGAAGATTACGAAGGTTGAATTTTTACTGTTATTTCTATTTTTCGCTCTATTCCTGTATATTCACCCGGCATTCGCCCAGACGCGGGCAACGGACACTTTTCTCGATGAGACCCGTGCCACATGGCAAGCACTGGCTCAGGCAATCTGGGAAAAACCCGAAGTGGGACTTCAGGAGAAACTTTCTTCAGCGGAATTGGTAAAGGCCCTTGAGAAGGAAGGGTTCACTGTGAAGTGGGGTGCCGGCGGACAAAAGACCGCTTTCGTAGCCGCAGCTGGTTCAGGGACGCCGGTAGTTGGACTCTTGGCCGAATACGACGCGCTGCCCGGACTCTCGCAGGTTGCAGGTAAAGCGAAAAAGGAAGCGGTGATTGAGAATGGACCAGGCCATGGGTGCGGCCATAACCTGCTCGGCACTGCGTCTGTGGCCGCGGCAATAGCCGCGAACCGTGACCGGATCGCCCGCAAGCTTCCTGGCACCCTTCAGCTTTTCGGAACGCCAGCAGAGGAAGTACTGATTGGAAAAACCTTCATGGTCAGGGACCGGGCCTTCCAGAAGACCGATGTTGTCCTTACATGGCATCCGGATGACTTGAACAGGGTGGTCAACCGCACGCGCCTTGCTGCTGCCGCCGTGGATGTGGAATTCTTCGGCCGGTCTTCACACGCCTCGGCTTCACCTTGGCTTGGACGCAGCGCTCTCGACGCGCTGACTTTGTTTGACACTGCCATGGCGCTTATGCGCGAACACATCAAGCCAACAGCCCGGATCCACCGCGTCATTAAGAACGGAGGCAGCGCGGCTAATATTATTCCGGACTATACCAAGGGAGAGTACTGGATGCGAGACTCAAGCGGCGACAGCGTGAATAATATGCTCGAACGTTTGAAGAAGGCGGCTGATGGAGCCGCCCTGGCTACTGAAACCCGCGCCAAGGTCACGCTCTTGTTTTCGGTACGCGATGTCGTGCCGAACGATTCACTAGGCAAGCTGATGCAGAAGCACCTCGATCGCGTGGGTGCCCCTGCCTTTGACGATAGCGATGTGAACTTTGCAAAGGCTATACAGAAGGAGCTCGGATTCGACCAGGCCGGCCTTTCAATGACTGTGATGCCGTATACGCAAAAGAACGGCGGCACTGCCTCCTCGGACATTGGCGAAGTCAGCGCAGCCGTACCGTTGGCCGAACTTGGTGTTGTCGTGCGCCCTTTAGGCACTGCCTCACATCATTGGGCCCAGACTTCGTGCGCATCTAACCCAATTGGCTGGAAGGGAATGCTGGTAGCCGCGAAAGTTCTGGCGGCTTCCTGCGTTGATCTCTTGTCGGATCCGGTCATAGTAAAGGCCGCCAAAGATGAGTTTAGAATTCAAACTCAGGGCAAACCCTATGTTTCCCCGCTCGCTCTGGATGCTAAAGTGCCGGCACATTAGAGCTACTTAATTGCGATAAAATGAGACCCAACTTTCATAAAATGCGCGTATTCCAATCAGTAATCAACAATCATCAATCGTCAATGAAACGGGTGGCGGTGTAGATATTTCTTCGCCTTCAGACGAAAAAGCCTTGGGTCAGAAGGTAATGTTCGTGAAATATGGGCTAAGTCAAGGATGAAGATTCGCCCCGGAGCACTTCATTGATTCAATATTTAACAGGAATATAGGAGCGGGTTAAAAAATAACTTAGGCGTCGAACAAACGCCTACTTCATGCTGAAAAGGAGATTCAAATGCCCAAGGGTTATTGGATAGCGCGGATTGATGTCACCGATCCGGAAAGATACAAAGCTTATATTGCGGCCAATGCCCAACCTTTAAAGAAATATGGAGCCCGCTTCTTGGTCCGGGCCGGCCGATTTGAGAATCCTGAGGGCTCGAGCCGCACTCGCAATGTGGTGATCGAGTTTCCTTCGTATCAGGCCGCACTCGACTGCTGGAGGTCGCCCGAATACCAGGAAGCACTCAAGCTGAGGAAGCCCGTGTCGACTGGCGATCTCATCATCATTGAGGGATACGACGGTCCTCAACCCTCTTGACCATAAAGGCCCGGGCTTTGTCCTTCAGCCAGACTACGTCCAACCAATCACTCCAGCGGATGGCTTATAACCCCTGCTGATTTGAGTTGTTATCCCCTCACGCCCCGCATGGACGTCACCTTAGTCCTTCCTCCCTTCGGGGAGGTGAGAGTTCTACATCGATCTGGTTGATCCGGGGATCCAGTCCTGCTTTGATATCGGTCTCTTCAATCACACCGATTACAACCACGACTTTTATTAAGGTGATGATTCCAGAGGTGAGATGTCCTCCAAGTGTGACAACCTGATTCCCCATGACCGTGGAAGCGGATATGTGGGCGTGGACCTCGGGGCTTCCGTCTTTTTTTGTTGCCATCCACCCAGTCAGGGAGACGATCTCCATCGGTTGTTCCAAATCGAGATAGAGACGGTGATGCTTTTCGACCTTGAGGTCCGGTGGAAGGACTCTTAAGTTTCGAAAGGTTGCCTTTTTCAGAGCCCCGACCGCAGAGAGGATCACCCCTGTCTGAACCTTTTCACGTTTAACCAATTCCTCGATTCCCTCTAAGAGGTCAATGTTCATCCCCAGTTTTCCCATAACGATGCGGTCTATTCGGCCTTTTCCGATGCCTTCTAATAAACCAAAAGCATTCCCCATTTTTATCTCCTTTCAAATTCTATTGACTCGATTCACATCATTGAGTAGGTTCTTATTAAAAACAAGGTCTTTTGTCAACATCTCAGTAGGAGAGCACTGAGAAACTACTGCGCTCCCTCTTGATTTCAGAGATTCTTGGATTTTTTCAACCCCGGATTAGAATACATCAGATTTGGTGTGTTACCTAACATTTATCTGAAAGTTTCGGTTGACCAATTTTCATAAAATAGATATATTCCATGGCAGGGTGGCGGTGCATATATTTTTTCGTTCTCAGAGAAAAAGCCAGGGGTCAGAAGAAAACATTAGTAAAATATAGGCGAAGTCAAGGATAAACGGCCTGTTGCCCAAATGATGCTTGCAACGATTAGACATTCGAGCTATAAGCATGGCAACACAAATTGGGTATGGAGATATTGCCATGATGGGTCAACAGACAGGAATTGAGCCAAAGATCTTCTATCCTCATCTGAATC
>DASPPQ010000140.1:0-18416 GCA_035625415.1 Thermodesulfobacteriota bacterium | reverse complement strand
TAGTCACCCAAATCTTAGCTGGTTCCGGGCCAGCGCATTAAAGAGATAACAAAGAAGTATGCATCGAAGGTCGGCTTATAACACGTCCTCCACCGGGAGGACTTGTGTAAGCGATAGCCAAAGGGGAGCCGAAAAGCTTCTCCTACTTTTGCTCATACGGCAGTAGTGAGCATTTCAAACGGTAATAGCTAATTTTATCGTTGGGCCAAAGTATTTAGTAGTAGGTGGAGTCAATAACCCGCTTACTTACCCCTTCCTTCCTGAAAGCATTGCCAGAACATTTTCATCTAATATTGCACATTTCAACTTATAATCGATAATCTTAGCAAGATGTCTTGGATGTTCTAATTGAATGTCTGCCGTATTCATGTCCGCTTGAACACATCGCATTGACTTCCATTTGTAGAGGGTATAAAATTTTAGGCAAAGCAATTTTCATAAGCCTATTTTATTTGACATTATCTTTTCTTTGTCTCAAGAAAAATCTGACCACAAAAAATATAAAGGAAGAGTATGACGAGACTGTTTTTGATCCTTTTCATCCTTTTTTGTTCCTCACCTTCTTTTGCTGAATTCCGAACGTTTACAATCGACGTAAATATGCAAAGGTCCATTTTTTCGAGAGATTGTTTGGAATGTCATGGACGCACTGTAGATGCGAAGAAATATGCAAACTCAGTCCATGGTTCCGATTCTTGTACTAGCTGTCATGTAGATATTATAGATACTGAAAAGCATGCGCAAAAAATCTACATACCGGCCAAGGTAGATTGTGCTCCCTGCCATCAGATGGAAGCAAAGAAATACTCGGGAAGTGTCCATCGTATGAAGAGTGGCTTCAACTGTGTAGAATGCCACTCTCCCATCCATAATCTGAAAAAATGGGATAGAGGCAAAGTGGCGATCATCAATAAATGTACATCCTGCCATAGTAAGGAGGACTATGTAGAAAGCGGCCATGATAAAGCCATCCTTAACGGTAACCAAGATTCTGCAGTTTGTTCAGATTGTCATGGCCTGCATGATACGAAACTTTTCCACACCTTGGGAAAGGCATATTCCACAGAAGCAAGAGATTTTTATACGAAAGCATGCTTCAGGTGTCATGGCGATAAAGCGCTTATGAAAAAGAATAATCTCACTACAATTTCCGTTCAAACCTACCAGGAGACTTTTCATGGAAAGATAAGAAAATTGGGCGGTCCTGCCGCAGGTTGTGCTGATTGTCATGGCGCCCATAATATCCTCCCAAGACAGGATCCTAAATCTTCAATTAACCCGAAAAACCTTGAGAAGGTATGCTCAAAATGCCATCAAGGGGTAAATCTAAACCTTACGAAATATATCGCCCATCCTGATTTGAGTGATAGGGCAAAATATCCGCTCCTTTTTTGGACAAGGATTTTCATGGTTATACTCCTTTTGAGTACCCTCCTTTTTTACTGGGGTCATACCCTTCTCTGGTGGCGAAAATCCTACTGGGAGAAACAGAGGCAGCTGAGAGAAGGGCATCTCATATCAGAGAAACTTGTCCATATTGAAAACCCTGGGGATACCTATATCCGCTTTAAACTTAGAGACAGGCTTTTCCACCTTTTTTGCATCTTTGCCTTTTTTGGGCTCGCTGCTACAGGCCTCCCTATTAAATTCCCAGATGCCGGTTGGTCAAGATTTCTGATGCGTTTTATGGGTGGAGCTGAGGAGGCAATATTCTTTCATCAAATATGTGCGTTTGTTATCTTTCTGGAATTTCTCATCTTTCTTGCCTATTGTATCCATTTTGCCTTTTATAACAAGAAAAGAGGGGAAACCGTAAGAGAGAGACTTTTCGGACCATATTCCTTTTTGCCAAGAAAAAAGGATTGGGAGGATTTCACAGCCATGGGCAGATGGTTTGTGGATGAAGGTCCACCGCCAAAATTTGACCACTGGTCTTATTACGAAAAATTCGACATTCTTGCTGTTTTTTGGGGGATGGTTGCTATCGGTATTTCAGGCGCTTTGTTATGGTCACCTAGTACCACTGCCATATTTTTCCCGGGATGGGTAATCAATGTGGCCCGAATTATCCATTCCGAAGAGGCACTTCTTGCTATTGGCTTTATTTTCACAATTCACTTCTTCAATACCCACTTTGTTCCAACCAAATGGCCCATGAACTATGCCATGTTTACAGGCAGAGTATACAAGTGGGAGTTTATCGAGGACAGAGCCTTAGAATACGATCGATTAGTTGAAACGAAAGAATTGGATAAGTTAAAGGTTTCCTTCCCTAACGTTCTTGGTAACCTTTTCTCCGGTGCTATAGGAATAGCTTCTATCATTGCAGGGTTACTTACGATTGTCTTTATAATAGTGGCAATATTCTAAGGGTTTATGTAAGAATCGAGGTAGCAGAGTGCCTGGGGTAAAGAGGACGGCCTTCTTGAGTACTCCACCGTAAAAGACGAACTCCCTGTTCTTGTCTCTTTGCCTGAGCCAGAGTTTGATGGCAAACAGGGCATCATTGCTTAGATAGACCACCCCCCCCATGCTGTTCTTCTCTCCTTGGAAAAGACGGACCTTTCTGTCTCTCAGATCCAGATCGTCTAACCTCAGCCCCAAGGCCTCACCGATCCGTATCCCTGTGCGCAGAAGCAGAAGAACCAGGGCCCGGTCCCGAATGTCGCTAATCACACCAAGAAGTTTTCTCACATCGGCAGGGTTCATGGCCCGGGGCAGAACGTCCGGCAGCTTTGGCTTGATACCCCGCTTAAGAATAGATCCAGGGAGGATCTCCTGCTCCATCAGGAAATGAAGAAATGCAATGATGCAGGCCAGCCTCGTCCGCACTGTGGAGATCCGTAACCCTCGGTCCTGCTCATGTTCAATGAAGGCTTCCAAGTCCACCCGTTCGATCTTCTCGATCTCTCGCTTGCCCGACTTCCCATAAAAGTCGAGGAAAAACATCACGGAGGTAAAAGAACTGGCAAGCGTCCTCGGCTTGTGATTCAGGCGCCATTTGTGGCGCATGTAGCGCTCAAAGTGCTCTTTGGCGGAAGCTCTATGGAGGAGAGTTTCTGGAGGATGCGGTCGATTAGGGCTGATGAAACGGGTTGTTCACGTAGTCTTTCACTTTCACTTCGGACTGATCCATCGGTGATCGGCTCTGCTGTGGCCATATCTTCCTCCTTTTCTTTTTCAAGAAAAAGCAGAGTAGATAATGACCCTTAGCCGTTCTAATGGTCAACCCGTTTTGTTACGTATAGCTTCCTGAAGTCACCGAGTCGAGAATCAACATCGCTGTTCCAGATTTCGATAATCCTCAAAAAGATAATTTTCACAATCGCATTTTTCTATTGACAAAAGAATATTTTTCTGATTGAGTGCTTTGTGTAATGGGAGGGGGTGAGAGATGGAGAAAGACCTTTAAGATTTTTTACTTCATCCGGTACTTGCTCCCAGGAACGTAAACTCTATTTTCAGATTTCAATTAAAAAGCTTGCCTTAAAGGCCTTCAAAGAATAGAAAATTCAAAATAACAAAAAATTATAAAATCCCGACAAAGCTAAACCCTCCGTGAGGGGGAGCGGGAAATGGTGGGTCGTGGGAGTCAGATTGCCAGTCCACTCAAGAATTAATATGTGATGTTCTCGGCTTTTTTCCACAATTTGTGGGAAAAGAGGCCAAAATGCCAAAGAAGAGCAGCCTCTTTAGGGTATTAGCATGTTTTGTTTTATTTCCACTTTTATTGATTGCCGCACCGGAATGTTATGATGAATGCGAAGACCTTGATCTTGCCGTTTGCTTGGATTCTTTTGCGATACCCGAAGAATCAGCAGCGTCCGTAACCACACACAAAGATAGCCCATCAATTTGTTTTTTTTCTAACTTCTGTTCTACGACTCACCTTATCCAATACTACCAATCACCAAACATCTATTCACAACCATTCACTGCAGAACTTATTTTGTCAGTCACCCTACGTTGTTGACCTTCCCTGCTTCCATTCAGAGCAATAGATTGAGAAAAAGAATCCCGACAAGCCAACTTTTTCGTGAGGAGAGGGCGGAAAGCGGCGGGTCTTTTAGGGCAAAGACGGCCGAGCTGTCGGAGGATAAACCTGAGTTAGTCCGGCTTTTTTGTCAATGAAGTGGTGAGTTGGTGTAAATTAACTTAAACGAGTGATCTTTGTGTTTTTGTAAATATGACTTTCAAAAAAGCTAAGGGAGGGGTAAAGAGCTGAAAGGGGGTGGTAGTCGTCAGCAAATCAATCGCAGAGGCGTCAGGGTGGTGGTGATTTATTAGCATTTAGGGAAAAGGTTTTTGGACAGTCTGGCATGAAATAGTTCATTAGCCAAATAAGAAAGGAGGGGGCGCAATGAATTGGGCAAGTATTTTACGGTTTAAATGTGGAGGCGTGGTTCTGGCTCTGGCGCTGATAGTGGCAATACCCGTGGGTTACGTCGCTGCCGGAGAAATGCAGCCCGGTTTTGATCGCGTCGTGGCTCTCACCGACACAGGCCCTGTCGTGGGTCTGAGGACGAAGACGATGAATAAATTCCTCGGTATCCCGTACGCGGCTCCGCCGGTCGGTGCACTGCGCTGGCAGCCGCCGCAACCGCGAGTAGGCTGGCATGGGTTGCGCGATGCGACGCAATTCGCCAACCACTGTCCGCAGGTTGCCAGTCCGTTCGGTCTGGCGAGCACGACGGAAGATTGCCTGTACCTGAATGTTTATACTCCAACAGAACACGAATATTGGTATGACGGTGACCGGCATGGTTACCCGGTAATGGTGTGGATCCACGGCGGTGCGCTAGTGGTTGGAGAGAGCAATGACTACGACCCGAGTAAGCTGGTCGATCGAGGTGTTGTTGTCGTCACCTTCAATTATCGCTTGGGCTTTCTCGGATTCCTCGCGCATCTGGCGCTCTCCGCAGAAACGAAGTATGGCGGCTCAGGCGACTACGGGTTCATGGACCAGCAGGCCGCCCTCGATTGGGTGCGCCGCAACATCAAACATTTCGGCGGAAACCCGGATAGCGTGACAATCTTCGGCGAATCCGCGGGTGGCTTAAGCGCGCACACACAGCTCGCATCGCCCGAGGCGGCAGGATTGTTCCACCGCGCGATCGTGGAAAGCGGAGCATATTTCTTGAATACAACCTCGCTTATCGACGCCGAGGCCGCAGGAGCGCAACTGGCAACGGCCGTGGGTTGCGGTCAGACCACTGCGACCGCAGCGTGCCTACGTTCGGTGCCGGTTGCAACGCTGCTTGCAAATCAGCCCGCGAACCTCACCGGTAACGTCGATGGCAAGGTGCTAACACAACCTATCCACACGGCGTTACAGACCGGCCAATTCAACCATGTGCCGGTAATGGAAGGATCAAACCATGACGAATGGCGTTTGTTCGTCGGATTGGACTTCGAGTTGCCGCCGCCGTTTGCAACGGGGGTTGCGACGAACACCACAAACTACCCCGCTCGTGCGGACGCGTCGTTCAGCGGTGCGTTGTCGGCCCTTGGAATTCTTAATTACGTTGTCTCCGTGCTGTACCCACCTAGTCCCCTGACCCCGCCAGGCCCAAGCATTGCGCTCGGTGCCGTTGGTACCGATGGTATCTTCGCGTGCAACTCGCGCACGGCGATCCGCCAGATGGCGAACTTCGTACCGGTATTTGCATACGAGTTCAACGATGAGAACGCACCGGAATTGTACTTACCACCTGATACAGTAAGCGGCATGCCCTACGGCGCGGCCCATGCGTCTGAACTTCAGTATATCTTTAACCTGCCCCAATCCCCACTAAACCCGCTCAACGCGAACCAGAAACAGCTATCGCGGGACATGGTCAGCTATTGGACGAACTTCGCGCGCTTCAGCAATCCCAACTCTTTTTTCACGCCGTTCTGGCCGCATTACGATCCGACAAAGGATCAGTTCCAGTCATTTATTCCCCCGCAGCCAACGACCGAATCGACATTTGCCACCGATCATAAGTGCGCGTTTTGGGCTCCCGGCAGCTGAGCGTTTGGGTGAAAGATAAAATCTACAGCTTTCTTGGATAGTTCGACGCCCTGCTTTGACAGGGCGTCTTTTTTTAACTCGCTATTGCTTGCCCTTGTTCGGCTTCTCCGAAACATGATTCGATGAAAGAAGTTTTTCGGTGCAGCCGTTGTGTGGCTCGCTCGTGACGGCTTAGGCGCGCCCCGTTACCCACTCCGTCAAACAGAAATCAACACTGCTTCGTGTGGGCTGATTTTTACTCCTTGATAGAAGATAGGCAGGGTTAGAAAGGACCCTGCATTTTTTGCTGTGGCTTTCCGCCGCAAATCTTCGATTCCCAAAGGATACCTCAACCGAAGAATCGTAGGTGACATTTCAGCAAATCCGAACAAACTAATTTTTTAAAAACGTAGAATCGGCAAGAAAAGTAATGGCTCGCTGTCCATAATTGGCTGGGTATCGTGCAAATGCTTTGTCCAGAGCAGCAGGCTTGGGGCGGTGTTACCAAACGATGGTTGCTTATGGCGTATGGGATTAAGGGCATATACCTCTATCACATGCGCAATCTCATTCTGCCGCTATTTCTATGGTGCACCAACCTAATCTACCGAAGACTGGCTAAAGCGACGGCAGACCAAATCAACGATTATCTTGTCTCCGGCTACTCGGTCATCGGAGTGATAGGAATTAATGGTTCACCCTCGTGCGGAGTGAGCACGACATTAGGTTTCGGAAAGTCATTCGAATTGACTGCGAGTATGGATATCGAGTCGGTGACCGTAGACCAAATGAATACCATCATACGACAATGTATCATAGATGGCAGGGGACTGTTTACGGCCAGACTGCAAGAGGAACTGAAGAAACGGCGTATTGATGTTCCCTACGGAGCGCATGACCTGATTGCCGAGATAGATGGCAAGACACCGACTTTGGGAATTCTATCGTCTTTATGAAGTAACCGCCTAACCCAGCTATACTCTTTTTCTAAGGGAAATCCTCAATCCTTAATATAGGCTGATCCTGGTTCTTTGTTAGTGGAGCCCTCTACTTGCTTTCCGAGGATTCCTTCCGAGACTGTCGAAAAACCCTCCAGCATAGTTAATGGGTGATTTTCGGGGGTCTCGTGACCCCTCGCAATCATGAGATCGTTCATTCTGGCGAATTCTGTGAGGTCATTTTTTTCTGCATCTCACCCAAGAATCTGCTTGGGGACTTTTTCGACAGTCTCTCCTGTGCTCTTCTTGAAAACGTTTTGCATTATCAGTGCAGATTTCATTCAGAAATAAATGAAAAATAGGAAAACATTTTCATGTTTCGTGTAAAACTTTTCCACTTTTAAGTTTGACAAACAGATTAAGAAAACTTAATGTTCAAAACCTTATTTTTAGATTGACAAAAAAAATATCATTGGTATCCTAAATCCAACCTCTCTAATAATACTTTCTCTTTCCAAAATGGGGTGAGGGTGGATGGAGAAAGACCTTAAAAGTTTTCCTGGCGAAATTTTAAGTTCCCATCAAAAAAAAGCTCTGCATCTCTATCGGGGTTCTCAAAATATTTTAAGGGCCTTCCATAAAAAAATCGTCACGGATTTAATCCCGATTTATGAAAAACACGCAGATATTGTTCCTCTATATTTTTATCCGCAAGGTGTCGGTTCGGAGGAAGTTATGCAATGGGTTTATCAGAATGTGCCAATATGAAGCCTCCAGGGAGTTACTGTACCTTCTTGGAGGCTATTATTTCTAATCCTCGATAAGACCCAAAGCATCTGTGGGGACAACACAGGATTTTTCATTTCATGGGAAACGTAACTACAACCGAGGACGTTCCACTGGCAAAGATAACCCATCCCGGTGCCACAGGCTTATTTCCACGAAAGAGGTTGTTCAGGTTGTTAGACCAGGGACGGAAAAACCCTATTGTCTTGGTTTACGGACCACCTGGTTCAGGTAAAACTTCACTGGTTGCGAGCTATCTTGATGCCCGCCAACTGTCCTGTTTGTGGTATCGGATTGATGAAGGAGATGCGGATCTTGCGACTTTTTTTTATTATATGGGCATCGGGGCGAGGAAAGCTACCCCTCGAAAAAGAAAGCCGCTGCCTTTATTTACCCCCGAATATTTACAAGGTATTTCAACATTTACTCTGAGATATTTTGAGAATCTTCTCAGCCGATTTAAGGCTCCTTATATCCTTGTCTTTGACAACTTTCATTGTGTACCTGTTGGGTCTCAATTTCATGAGGTGATAGGCGACGGACTCAGCACTATACCCGATGGAATAAATGTAATCTTAATCAGTCGTCATGATCTTCCACCAGCCTTAACCAAATTGCACGCCAATAGTAAGATTGGGATGCTCGGATGGGACGAACTCCGTTTAAACTTGGAGGAAACGGGAGGAATCGTGCCTCTGAGGGCACAGGGAGTCCGGTCAAAGGATGTTATAAGGCGATTGCACCTCGCAGCTGACGGTTGGGTCGCAGGGTTGGTGTTGATATTGGAGGGTTTCAAGAGGGGTATTGAGCCTCATTTGCTTGGAAGATTAACGCCGGAGGAGATTCTCAAATATTTTGGAAGCGAGCTCTTTGATAAAACAGACAAAGAGACACAGGATTTTTTCCTCAAGACAGCCTTTCTGCCCAGGATGACCGCAAAAATGGCTGAAGAACTCACCGGCTTTCCTAATGCAGGTAGTATTCTTTCAACATTGAGCAGGAATAATAACTTTACCCAGAAACACTATTCCGAAGGGCCCGTGTATCAGTATCATCAATTGTTTAGAGAATTTTTATTGGTGCGGGCAAAGGAAACTTATTCTTCAGCAGTCTTATCCGACTTACGCCACCGTGCTGCCTTTCTTCTTGAGGAGGCCGGTCAAATTGAGGACGCTGCTATTCTGTTTCGTGATGCTGGTGATTGGGAAGCGATGATTCAGTTGATCACGAAACAAGCTCCCTTGATGATCTCTCAGGGAAGGTACCGCCCCTTTGAAGAATGGCTGGACAGCCTGCCCAATGATCTGGTTGAAAATGATCCATGGCTTCTCTACTGGAAGGGAACATCCCGATCTCCCTTCGATCCTGCTCTTGCTCAACCTTACTTCGAGCAGGCCTTTGAGAAATTCAGGGTCCAGGGTAATTTGCCGGGCGCCCTTCTTGCGTGGTCAGGCGTCGTGTATTCCATAGTTTACCGGTTTGAGCATTATTCGCCCCTTGATCGATGGATCCAACTCTTTCCAGAGCTGCCGGAAAATCCTGAAAAGGTCATCCCTCCGGAAGTCTGGACCCATGTGGTATCAAGCATGTTCATCGCTTCGACATATCGGCATCCAGGGCATTCGGAGACCGAAAAATGGATAAAACGTGCTGAATCAATCGTACAGGGACCCAGTGTTCCTGTAGTCAAAGCACAAATTCTTTTACAGCTGGTCCATTGGTACATGATGATGGGTGATTTTGAGCAATCATCAATAAACGTTCGGCTATTGCAGCACTTAACGCAATCGAAAGACGCCTTACCCTTTGTGATCATCATGACGAGACTGGCTGAAGCCATGCACTATGGTTTTACAGGTGATCACGAGAGATGTCTCGAGGCGGTATTTGAAGGAGTTAAGACCTCGGGGAGGACCGGAATTTTGCTTTTAAATTACATACTCTTAGCTCATGGCGTATCAAGCTATCAGAACCTGGGCGATCATGAAGCAGCCCAGAGCATGCTTGAAAAGATTGCCTCATCAACAGACCATTTCAGACCTTATGAGAAGGGTTTGTATCAATTCGTTCAGGCCCGTCAATTCCTTTTACGGTCTGAGCTAAGCGCCGCGGCTACCCAGGTCGAGTTAGCCTTGAGAACAAACGTGGATATCGGGACCTATGATCCCATATGTCTGACTTATCTCTTGGCAGCTCAGGTCATCCACAGGACTGGAAAGCAGCAGGAGGCTTGGGACTACCTTCATGAGGCTTTCCTCATTGCAGAAAGCGTGAAAAGCAATGGACTCAAATACCATGGCTTCATGATAGAGGCGCACTTTTACTTTGAGCAGGGGGATGAGGTGTCTGGCTTGGCCTCGCTTCGGAAAGCATTGGCTATCGGAAAGGAACAGGGGTTTCTGAATACGTTTGTCGATCAACCGGCTGTCACGGCAAGGCTTTGTGTTAAAGCTCTCGAAGAAGAGATTGAAGTGCCCTATGTGCAAGAGATCATCCGGAAACGGAGATTGATTCCAGAAAAGCCGCCACTGCATCTTGAAAACTGGCCCTGGTACTTGAAAGTATTTACGCTGGGCCGGTTTGAATTGTTAAGAGAAAACAAACCGATCCCGTCTTCCAGGAAGATTCAGCAAAAACCCCTCGCGATGTTAAAGGTCCTGATTGCACTGGGAGGAATAGGAGTAAAGGAAGATCAATTATCCGATATTTTGTGGCCGGAAGCGGACGGAGATGACGCCCATAATTCCTTCATCACCACCCAGCACCGTCTCCGCCAGCTGATCGGACACGAAGGCGTGATCCAGCATAAGGAGGGGCGGCTCACTCTGGACGAGGGGCACTGTTGGGTAGATGTCTGGGCCTTTGAACGGCTTTTGGGCCACGCGGAGTCGGAGAACAAGAAAGGATCCTCTGAAAACGCAGCTCATTGCATCGAAAAAGCCATTGGTTTATACAAAGGGCCGTTTCTGGCAGATGAAGCCGAACAATCCTGGATGATTTCCCTGAGAGAGCGTTTGAGAACCCGGTTCATGCGGAGCTTGATCTGGCTGGGCCGCTACTGGCAAGGTCAAGAGGAATGGGAAAAAGCGATCGAATCCTACCAAGAGGGCGTGGCGATAGACGAAGCCGCTGAAGATTTCTACCAGCGGCTGATGATCTGCTATCGGGAACTTGGTCGGCGGGCGGAAGCATTGTCCGTCTATGAACGCTGCCGAAAAACGCTTCACAGAATTTTTGGTATTGATCCTTCCCTTAAAACCGAAGCCATTTATAAAACCCTGAATTCGGACGCTAAGAAATGAGGGTGAATCTATTGTACAACTAACAGGTTGATATTTTTGACTTTTACCCCTTCTTCAGGTCATTTCCTCCCCCAACTCCTTTTCTTTACCTGTTCCTTTTTCATTTTTTTGAATCTGTTAACAATCTGTTAAGCCCTTTGTGCTAATTTTTCTCCCAATAAAGGAATGGCACCTCTGACCTGTTAGCGGGGCCGACCTTGTGATGGAAGATTTCATTATTCGCATCTATCGTTTTGAAAAGAACAACCCACGGAGCTTCGTAGGGCTGGTCGAAAAAGTCGGGGAAAAAAGAAGAATCGGTTTCACCACTATGGATGAGCTCTGGGAAATCCTGAAATCATCTATCTGTGATGAAAGGGTAGAAAACGAAGCTGGATGCGCCCAATTGCGAGACAAAAGGAGGTGGTGTCCTATGCGCTGATCGAATCGGGAAGAAGGAGGATTATTGGTCAGAAGGGTGAACCAACATTTATTGGAGCGGTTTCAATGAGCCGCTGAAAGGAGGGTCAACTATGAAAGGAAATATTAAGAAGCTGGCTGTATTGGTGATTATCCCAGTATTAGCGCTGTTTATAATGGCCGCCATGGTATCGGCTGGTGGCCAAGTACAGTATACCATCCAGGGGACCTTTGCCTTTACAGGTTCCAACACAGATAACGTAGCGCCATTTGGATTCAATTCCAGTCTTCAGGCTAATCCTCCCCCGGGCTCTCCCCCTGGCACACCTGGCGTGTGGGCCACAGTTTTTGAAACCTGGGAGGGGAGTTACATGTTCTATCCCAACGGCACCGGAGAGGTAAACAATATATCTCATATTTTCGGAGTAATCCCTGGTGCCGGAGGGTCACTGAGCATATATTGGAAGTTCAAATATACTGTGACGGACAATGGGAAAATCACATTCACGCTGGTTCCAAATACGTATAAATCTTTGTGGTTGACGGGCCCATTGACAGGCACGGCCAGTTACGCGAACGTTCAGGGGTCGTGGGATGGAGCAGTCTCGCCAGACGGGAAGACAATAATTGTAACATGGGGCGCTCCGTTGATCTTTTATTTTACAGATTCATCGTACATCCCCACAGGGGCACAGCTCATACCCCTTGGAACGTTTGTTTTGATCCGGCAACAAGCCGAGTGACACATGATTTGGCATAACTTCCCACAGCACCGCATTAGCCTCATTTGAACGGAGTGTTATGCCACTATATAACCCACCTGATCTGTCGCTACACGTACTTTCCAAGCCGGGGGAGGCGTTCGCCCTTTCCGGCTCCTGCTCAAAAAGCGGGACGGCATGTGTAATGAGCTGCTATATTTTTTTTCAAGATGCCTATTGGAAGAAAGTTATGAAATGGAGTTACCAAAAAGTACCCATACGATGCTCTAAAGGGATAATTATCCCTTTGGGGTGGCAACTGACCTTCAGGTTTGTAATATCATTCAATCACAATGATTATGTCTAATAGAAAGGAGGACCCACCATGAAAGGAAATATTAAGAAGTTAGTTGTATTTGTGATGATAGCCGCAATAGCGATGTTTGCAGTGATCGCCACGGCATCGGCCGATCCGCCTGGCAATCTGCGGGGGCAATACGCCGGTACAGGCAGCGGTACATGTCTTCTCGCGCCATTTGGCTTTGACCCCACCGCTCCCGGTGTACCAAAATACGCTGCGCTGGGTGCGTGGACGATACAGACTTTCAATAGCGAGGGAGTTTGGACATTCAACGGTGACGGCACGGGATCAGTAAAGGCAGTCGGACGTTTCGTTACACTTGCATTCACGGAACCTAACCCTTCACCCCCTCCCCCAACGATCACGGTCCCTCCCAGTGCAGGGGAACAGACTACATCGTACCTATTTCACTATACAGTGACAGACGATGGTATCATAACCGTCACCGCCGACCCTGGTACTTACGTAACGACATGGATCTATGGCCCGTCTAACGGGAATTCTTACCATATCGATGGTTATTTAGCAACGGGAACTATCGCTCCCGACGGTAAGACGATAACACTGAACCGTGGAGTTCCCAACGTTATGAACTTCATAGGTCCATCTCCAGGCTTGCCTCCAGGGGCACAATTGTTCTGTAACCAATCCTCAGTTTTGATCTGGGAGCATGATGGACAGTAAAAGAAATCCAGTCATGAGCCACCATAGTTGTTTTCGGTGATGCATCGTTTGTTCGATGAGGTGATGTCATATGAGCTGATCGCATCGGGAAGAAGGAGGATTATTGGTCAGAAGGGTGAACCAACATTTATTGAAGCGGTCTCGATAAACAGATGAAAGGAGGATCAACTATGAAGGAGAATATCAAAAGACTGGCTGTATTTGTGATGATAGCCGCAAGTGCGATGTTTGTAATGACCATGGCATCAGCCGATGACGACAAAACCATCCAGGGGGAATATGCCATTTGGGGATCTGCCGCAAGTCTTGTAGCCATATTGGGCTTCAACGCTTCCCTTCAACCCAATGGAGGAGCATTGGGACCGTGGCTCGAAGGCCCTAATACGTGGAGTGGAGTTCTCACATTCAACAAGGACGGCACGGGATCGTTCACAGGTATTTTCCGTGCGTTCGAGGTTTATAGCTCAGCTATCGGTGCTCCACCCGATGGAGGATCAGGAAATTTAAGTTGGGGTTTTACTTATATCATAGACAGGGGTAACATAACCTTCACGTATGTTAAAGGATCGTTTGAGTTAGATTGGACGTCTGGTCCGAATGCGCCCGGCAAGGTGTACGCAACTATAACTCAGCCATGGGATGGTGTAATCTCCTCGGATGGAAAAATCATAGCTCTGTTTTGGGGTCCATTGATACTCGACCTCACATCCGATAAAGCGAATACGAGCCCAACAGGTGTGCAGAGCATGACTCAGGCAGCCCTGCAAGGATTTAAGATTGAGTAACGCTGTCGGTCGGACCAATTTGGGATAGCGCTGCATGCACCATTTTGGATAACGTCCCCCAGCACTGCGTTAGCTTCTTTTGTATGGAGTGTTCTGCCGTTATACAACCTTCTGATCCATTGCTGCACGTACTTTCCAAGTCGGAGGGGGCGTTTGCCCCCTCCGACTCCTGCTCAAAAAGCGGGATTGCACGTGCGAGAAACCTCTCTATGGTCTTTTCAGCCACTTATCTCTTTGGAGCCTTTTTTGTTTTCATGTTTAAAAAAATCACAAGGGAGGCAAAATACGAAAATATTAATAGTATTCGCAGTAAGCATTGTTTTGGTGAGTATTTTGTTTTGTCCTATGGTGATGGCCGCCCCTCTGATGCCTGAGGATGTTCAAATCGTCCAACCAGATCCTTCGTTGGCGAAAGAACTATCAGCCTTTTTTGGTAAATGGGAGGGGGCTAGTAGGCTGGGATTCTATATAATCGTAGAGAAAATCGACGAAAAAAAGGCATCCCTTTATGTTTGGCGAAGTATTTGTGGAGAATCAATGGCTCCCTGTTGGACGAGATATGAAGCCCAAGTAATCAAAGAAGGTCGGAGATACAAACTTCAGTTTCGAAGTCGTTTTGGTAACGTTGAACTCACATTAAAAGGAGAAAACTTAAAATATTCCGGTGGTGATTCGATGGAACCTGATACACAACTTAAACGGTTCTAATAAATTGGAAGAGCGAGCCAACGAGCAGGCATATAGAATCGGGGTCAGAAATTTACCCTGCCTCTTTTGCTTATTACCTTCGGTAATCATCAACACCAAAGTCAACCTGCCATTGCAGATTCGTAGGTGCTATACGCAACATATTCTTCCATTCAACTTTTTGATACCTTTTCTGAGACGGAACGACATTCCCTCGACCACTTCCCTCTACGAATGACAGAGAACTAAGAAAAAATCCTTGAAGGTCTGTATCAAGAATTTAAGGAAAGAGAAATCACGTCCAGACATAGCGACACAAACGATGCGATGCCCGTCATTCCCGCGAAAACGGGAATCCAGGGAAACACTGGATTCCGGATCAGGTCCGGAATGACAGGGAATAAAACTGATACTGTCAGGTCTACCAAGGCTTTTCTAGCAGCTTTAAGCACTTAATTGTGAACGATGTCCTGAACATTGTCACCTAACTCTTAGTCTTGTGAAGTCTTTACAACACAAATTTGATATCCCTATCCGCAATCACCCACGAAAGGCCCCGGGTGGTGAGGATCGTCACTTTTCTCCTGACCTGGGCAGGGGCTCCTTTGTGGTGGAATCGAAGGTCTACAGACAGCGAGCGGAGTTACTTTAAAGCTTCAAAACCCTTTTGGCGATGTTGCGTCTTTGAATTTCTGAGGTCCCGTCCAAAATCTCCTCAAATTTCACCTCTCGCCAATAGCGGGAGATCGGATATTCATCCATCAATCCGTATGCTCCATGGATTTGGACCCCTTCATCCGCGCATCGTTTCGCTGTCTCCGAGGCAAAAATCTTTGCAAACGTGGAGGCGGCAAAATAATTCTCGCCCTGGTCCTTCTGCCAGGCCGCTTTATAAACCATCAATCTGGCCAATTCGATCTCCATCAGCATATCCGCCAGCCTAAACTGGATCGCCTGAAATTTGCTGATGGTTCTTCCGAACTGCTCTCTTTCCTGGGCATAGGCCAGTGACACATCAAAGATGGCCTGGGCTAATCCCACGGAATGGGCTGCAAACCCGATGCGACTGGTTTGGAGGGCCATCAAGAATTGGGAGATCCCTTTATCGGGGTCCCCTAGAATATTTTCTTTTGGAATATGGCAGTCATCAAAAATCAACTCTCGGGTTTCCGAAGACCGATATCCCATTTTCTTATATTTCTGGCCAAAATTATAACCACCCACCCCTGTCGGGACGATGAAATTGGAGACTTTCTTCCTCTCCCTCTCCCCCTCCCCTGTCACGGCGGCAATGATCACCAGGCTATTATGCTTGAGGCCCGCGTTGGTGATGAATTGTTTCGTTCCGTTGATAACCCATTCGTCTTCCTCT
The DNA here is from genome assembly GCA_035625415.1 of Thermodesulfobacteriota bacterium. Classification (GTDB taxonomy): domain Bacteria; phylum Desulfobacterota; class BSN033; order BSN033; family UBA1163; genus UBA1163. Next base: position 2,409 of record DASPPQ010000140.1, on the reverse strand, counting down.
AGAACGGCTCTCGTCTGAAGGGCGCTGGTATCCGAACCGGCCTGAGCTTCGGTCAATCCGAAGGCTCCGATCTTTTCCCCTGTCGCCAAAGGCATCAGCCATCTCATTTTCTGATCCTCTGTCCCGAGGGTGCAGAGGAGATTCATCGGGAGCGTTACGGAATCTAAGAGAGAGTTGCCTAAGGAAGCGTCTCCACGACTGATCTCCTCAATGGCAATGATCATGGAAAGCCAATCCAGCCCCCCTCCCCCGCATTCTTCAGGAAAGGGGATTCCACAAATACCCAGACCACCCATTTTTTTCCATACGTCATACGGGAACCGACCGGTCGCATCCAGCTCTTCCGCAATCAGCATGATTTCATTTTTGGCAAAGTTTCTGCACAAGGCCCTGGTCATCTCTTGTTCGGTGGAAAGCTTAAAATTCATATGCGCCTCTCCTTACAAGGAAAATAACTCTTGCCAAACCATTCTTTACGTCTAAGAGGGTAAAATGATCGGGAGGAGTGGAACGGGTGTTACCTTGTTCTTCCGGTTCTTGTCTTCGCTAGATCCCAACAATAGTCATAGATATGGAGTCCTTTGCTGGAGGCAATCATCTCTCCATCCTCGACTCCTATCTCCTTCGCCATGTACTCTTTCAAGAGTTGAAGACCGGCGAGATTCGATGGAAACCCAGCCCACAAATCCCACGAGCGGAAATAGAGCATAAAATGGAGTTTTCCATAACGAACCCGTGTATCAATGCCTCGAAGGCATTGTGGATCCTGGAGCAAAATCGAGCCTGCATCGCCAACCGCCATATAGGCCTGGTTGGTATTTGGGCCTTCTTCCCGGTACATGCGAATGACTTCGTCAATCTGTTTTTCAAGATCCTCTCCATAAGTGTAAGTTTCGTGAACGTCCTTTCTCGAGGTAATCAGCTTCTCGAGATACTGCTCGACATATTCCATGGAGGTGGGAGGAGGAACATTGCAACCCGGAGGAATATCAGGGATAAGGGGCCTCGTACCGGGATGGGAGATCTGGACAACCATATAATCGTATTCAATCCTTTTTTGCCCCTTAAAACTTCCACGGTCAATGGTATATTCGTATCCTTTATCAAAGATATGATAGACACACTGAAACCACGCATCCGACAGATCTCTTGCTTGAATAAATTCAATCTTCATCATCTCTTCTGGCCTTCTTGTTTGATGAGCTGATTTCTATTAACTTAGTCGCTCCGAGGTTGTCAACTGACTTCGCTGAACAAGAAATCTGGACATTCAACAACAAATCCTGTATTTTAATCATACGCGAAAACGCCCATCCGCACCATTCATCTGATGTACTGCAAGGATTCGGGGAGCAGCGCAGCCTGGTAGCGCGCTTGGTTCGGGAGCTTTCCACTTAGTAATTTAAGGTAAAAAGGGATAACCGCAAAGAATGAACGGTTTTGAGCGGTTATCCCTTTTCTGTTGATCGAAGTAAAATGGATGAATTCAGTAGAAATACAGGGATATTTTTTATGAAATGTTGACCAGATGTTGACCAAGAAAGAGTATATAAATCTGAGAAATTCTGACACATTAATATTTCCTGTCTGCAAGGAGGTGCTCTCATCAAATCCTGTTCTGAATTCAAAATACGATCTCTGCTATTTGTCTGGCCAGAAGGGGCGGCACAGCATTCCCGACCTGCTGGTATTGTTCAGTGCGAGGCCCCTACCTTACCCTCTGGTTCCTCCCATTACTGGTTGACCAAATAGTAAGGCCAGATGATCCAACCCCTTCGCTCTATCTCCATTACAGAGGCTTCAACACTACTCCGAGTTGGTCTGCCCCTGCGCTCCGCATCGGTACTCTCACCCTCGTGGGTCCACCACTTCGAGTTTCTCCCTTATCATCGGAACGACAGGTTCCCACGTTCCACACAAGAGCCTGATTTCAGGTTCGCGCCACCTTTATGCCGGATGCCATCCAAGCAGTAAACAGCTTCCTCTTGGACTTATCCTGGCATCCCGTAAGCTACCAGTTTTGACATCGTCTGATTTCATTTCGACACCTCATCGGTGGTTCGCTTGCGCTTGCCTCCCTGAACCTTACTGACCCAGTCTTCTGCCGGGCCTTTTCCTAAAACGCTCACCACAAAGGCTCTTTCCCTTTCAGCTTGAGGTGGTTTGAAACCTACTCCTGTAAGTCGGTCCCGAGGGGTCTCCCCTCATCTCTTGTGCAGTCTCGTGGCGCACTTACACCTACGAATGTTTACTCTAAGGTAACTATGGAGGTCAACGATTATCGTTAGAAATGTGTATAATAAAAGGGCGAGACAATTCCCCTCGCCCTTTAGTTTTTTCGTTACCGAAGCACCTTACTAGAGTTCATCAATACCCGACAAACACATGGACCCACTACTTCCATTCAAC